>JAVFAT010000165.1:0-4625 GCA_034002385.1 Azospira sp.
AGGCAGAGCAGCGCGCGTTCGTCGAGCGAGGCGACGCGCTGACTCATCTCGAAGACGGCGTTCAGCCGCGCATCGGAGGTTTGCAGGCGGAGGTTGGCTGCTTCCAGTTCGGCGGTGCGCACGGCGACCAGTTCTTCGAGGTGGTCGCGGTGCCTGGCGAGTTCGCTGGCGAGGCGGGTTTTTTCGGTGATGTCTTCCTGCACCGACAGATAGTGGCTGATCGTGCCGTCGGCCTGACGCACCGGGGAGATGCTGGTGAAACAGACGATCAGATCGCCGTTCTTGTGCCGGTTGATGAATTCGCCGCGCCAACTCTCGCCCCGCGTCAGCGCCTGCCACAGCGAGGCATAGGTTTCCGGCGGCGTCTGTCCCGATTTCTGGAAACCGGCGCGGCGGCCCAGCGTTTCCTCCGGCGTGTAGCCGGTGGTGGCGACGAAGGCAGCGTTGACGTACTCGATGATGCCCTGGGCGTCGGTGATGACGATGCTGTTCGAGCTTTGCTCGACGGCCATTTCGAGGCGCCGCTGGCGGTCGATGACGGCGCGGAAATCGTCGATGTCGGTATGCGTGCCGATCATCCGGGTCGGCGTGCCGTCGGCGTCGGTCTCGACGACCATGCCCTGGTCGAGAATCCATTTCCAGTGGCCGTTGCGTTCGCGCATCCGGTGCTCGCTGCGGTAGACCGGCAGTTCGCCCCGCCGGTGTGCCTCGATGGCGGCCATCACCTTCGGCATGTCGTCGGGGTGCACGCGCGAGGTCCATTCGTCGAGGCGATCGGGAATTTCGGACGGATCGTGACCGAGCATGGTCTTCCAGCGATCCGAGAAGAGGACGCTGCCGCTGCGCAGATCCCAGTCCCAGAGGCCGTGGCCGGCGGCGTTGAGTGCCAGTACCCAGCGCCGCTCGCTGGCCTGGAGCGCGGCTTCGGCGCGCTTCCTGTGAATGGCGATGGCCGCAGTCCGGGTCAGCGTTTCGAGCAGCGGGCGCAGCCCTTCCGGCATCCGGCCCGGTCTCTGCGCATGGACGGAGAAGGTGCCGAGCACGTCGCCCTCGGGGTCGAATACCGGCAGCGAGCAGCAGGCACCGAGCGAAGCCTCTGCGGCCGCCTCGCGGAGCCTGGCCCACAGCGGATCGCTGGCGATGTCCTCGCAGTCGACCGGCTGGCCACGGAAGGCCGCGGCGGCACAGGCGCCGCGGCCTTCGCCGATGGTGAGGCCGTCGATGGCGGCGCGGTAAGCGGCAGGCAGCGAGCCGGCGGCGCCAATGCGCAGGCGGCCCTTGTCATCGAGCAGCATGATCGAGGCGATGAGCTTGTCGAACTGGTTTTCGACGAGGCTGACGAGGCCGTCCAGCGTCTGCTCCAGCGGCGCGTTGCCGGCGATCCCTTGCAGGATCTGGTTGTGGCTGGCGAGCAGTTCGCGGGCGCGAACGGTTTCGGTGACGTTAACGACGTAGGCAAGGAGGTGCGGTTCGTCGTCGAGCGGGATCAGCGTTGCCGAAACGCTGATGTTCTGGCGCTGACCGCTACGCGAGAGGCTGACGCTTTCGAAGTTTTCGACCGAGCCGTTCTCGCGCACCCTGGCGATCATCGCTTCGCGGTCGGCGGGGTCTTTCCACAGCCTGTTCTCGATGGCCGTCCTGCCGATCAGGTCGTCTTGTGTGCCGCCGTATTCCCGTATCGCCTGCTCGTTTACGTCGACCAGGATACCGTCGCGCAGGCGCGTGATCAGGGCTGCCACCGGTGCTGCCTGGAAAGCCCGCACGAAGCGTTCGTGCAGCTTGCGCGCCTTTTCCTCGGCGGCGACGCGCGGGCCGATGTCGAGGATGAAGGCGACCTCGTGCGGTACGCCGTCGATGGCGATGATCCGGGCGCTGATGCTCACCGGATGCGGTTCGCCCTTGCGGTCGAGCAGCCTCGTTTCATGTTCGGCGAGCCGGCCCTCCGCCGTCAGCGCGCGGCGCCAGGCGGCGTACGCGCCGGCATCGGGCCAGATGTCGACGTCGCTGCGTCCGCGCAGCTCGTCCCTCGTCCAGCCGAACAACTCGGTAAAGGCGTCGTTGGCCTCGACGATGATGCCGTCGCTCATGCGTGACAGGACGATGGCCGCAGGGCAGGCATGAAAGACCGTTTCCGTGCGCACCAGCGCCTGGTATTCGGCCTGCCGCGCGGCGTGTGCGGCGGTGGCCTCGTGCGCGATGCCGAGGGTGCCGAGCAGCTCGCCGTCGGGGGCCTGGAGCGGCGATTCGATGATGTGCAGGAGTTCCTGATGGTTGTCGGGCGGGAAAGTCAGCCATTCGTCGATGCCGCAGGCGCGGCCGCTGTCCATGGCCGTCCGGTCGGCGCCGTGCAGGCGGTCGGCGAGCGCCTGCGGCAGCAGTTCGTGATCGCTGTGGCCGATCATTTCGGCGGGCGTGTGGCCGAAAAGACGGGCGGCGCGCGGTGTGATTTCGAGGTAGCGGCCATCCGGCGACTTGATCCAGACCATGTCGGTCAGCGTGTCGAGCAGGCCGCGCATGTGTTCGCGGCTTGCCGTCAGCTGCCGCTGGCCGGCCTGCAGGCGGGTGACCAGATGATGCAGCAGGATCGCCAGCAGCAGCGCGGTGACGGCGACGAAAAGCACGCCCTTGAGGTTCTGCAGGCGGAGATGCGTCTCGTGGTGCGAGGTGACGTATTCAAGAACGGCGTCGGACAGGAAGATCCAGAGGCCGGCAAAGAGCGCGTAGGGGATGACGATGCGTGCAACCTCGGGCCAGGCTCCGGCCCGCTTTGGAAGGGGGGCGCCGGCTGCGGACGCCCCGTTCTTGCCTTCAGAGGATGCCATCGTCCGCGTAGCGTTGTGCGATGCTGGAGAAGTCGTCGAAGCGGTGGATGAAGGCGTCGACGATCTCCGGGTCGAAGTGCTGGCCGCGTTCGCTCTCGATGATGGCGCGGGCCTGGTCGATCGGCATTGCCGGCTTGTAGATGCGTTTGCAGGTGAGCGCGTCGAAGACGTCGGCCAGCGCCATCAGCCGCGCCGAAACCGGGATGGCGTCGCCGGCGAGGCGCTCCGGGTAGCCTGAACCGTTCCATTTTTCATGGTGGTAGAGCGCGATTTCCTTGGCGATGGCGAGAAATTCGACCGGCTCCTCGGCGTCGTGTTCAGCCTGTTCGATGGCGTCGTGGCCGAGGCGCGCGTGCGTCTGCATGACCAGCATCTCCTCCGGCGTGAGCCGGCCCGGCTTGAGCAGGATGTGGTCGGGGATGCCGACCTTGCCGATGTCGTGCAGCGGCGCCGAGCGGATGAGCAGGTCGATGGCGTGCTTTTCGAGATGCGGGGCGAAGCGCGGGGCATCCCTCAGCGCGTCGGCGAGGATGCCGACGTAGGCCTGCGTGCGACGCAGGTGGTTGCCGGTTTCCGGGTCGCGCGTTTCGGCCAGGCGGGCGAGCGCGTGGATGCTGACTTCCTGGATGATCTGGTTCTGCCGCATCCGGCGTGCCACTTCCGCTTCCAGCAGATGGTTCTCGTCGAGCAGCAGCGATTTGGCCCGCTTCAGTTCGAGGTGCGTGCGCACGCGCGCGCGGACGATGGCCGGGCGCACCGGCTTGGTGATGTAGTCGACGGCACCGGCGTCCAGCCCGTGCTCCTCGTCTTCCGTGGCGTCCATGGCGGTGACGAAGATCACCGGGATCTCGGCGGTTCGGGGATCTTCCTTGAGGTGTTCGAGGACGGCGTAGCCGTCCATCTCCGGCATCATGACGTCGAGCAGGATGAGGTCGGGCCGGGGATCGCCAGCGGCGATCTGCAGGGCACGACGGCCGGAGTTGGCGGCGCGGACGCGCCAGGTCGGCTGCAGCACCTCACTGAGAACGGTAAGGTTCTCCGGGGTGTCGTCGACGATCAGCAGCGTCTCCTGCGCAGTTTCCCGATCCGTTGGATTCGTTGTCATTTCGGCTGTTCTGTGCGTGGCGCGATGGCGAACATTATGCCCGTCAAAGCCCCGCTTGTCGTAGTTGTCAATGGTGTCGTCGAGCGCCGGAAAAAAAGGGAGACGGGGGATTCCGGCGCGATGCCTTGGGCTTTCCCCGGCGGCGCGGGATAATGCGGGCCCTTGCCGAACCACCTTTTCCCATGGCGCTCAAATCCACCGTCTTCAAGGCCGAGTTGCAGGTTTCCGATCTCGACCGGCATCACTACCAGAGCTATCCGCTGACGCTTGCCCGCCATCCGTCGGAAACCGACGAGCGGCTGATGGTGCGCCTGCTCGCCTTCGCGCTCTTCGCCGCCGACGATCTCGCCTTTGGCCGCGGCCTCTCGGCCGAAGATGAACCGGCGCTGTGGGAGCGCGATCCGACCGGCGCCATCCGCCGCTGGATCGACGTCGGCCTGCCCGACGAACGCGACCTGCGCCGCGCCTGCGGCCGTGCCGACGAAGTGGTCGTGCTGGCCTACGGTGGCCGTGCCGCCGAGATCTGGTGGCAGCAGAACGAGGCCGGACTGCGGGCGCTGGACAAGCTTGCGGTGCTTGCGCTGGAGGCCGGCGACGGCGCGGCGCTGGCGGCGATGGCCGGGCGCACGATGCGCCTGCAATGCTCGCTACAGGACGGCCGCATCTGGTTCGCAGATGACCTGCGAAAGCTCGAATTC
>JAVFAT010000166.1:0-4625 GCA_034002385.1 Azospira sp.
CACGCTGCTCTACGAGATCGATCCGCGCACCTACCGCACGGCCTTCGACGCGGCCAGCGCCGACGTCGACGCGGCGCGGCTGCTGGTCGACCGCTACCGGCCGCTGCTCGACATCAAGGCGGTCAGCCAGCAGGAGTTCGACACCGCCGTCGCCCGGCTGAAGCAGGCCGAGGCGGCGCTGGCGCGCGCCCGGCTGGATCTGGAGAACACGCGCGTGCCGGCGCCGATTTCCGGCCGCATCGGCCGTTCGCTGGTCACCGAGGGCGCGCTGGTCGGCCGCGGCGAGGCGACGCCGCTTGCCACCATCGAGCAGATCGACCCGCTCTACGCCAACTTCACGCAGTCCGGCGCCGAGCTGGCGGCGCTGCGCGAGGCGGTGAACTCCGGCCGATGGAAGGCGGCCGACCGGGCGCAGGTGGAACTGGTGCTGGAGAACGGCAGCGTCTATCCACTGCCCGGCAAGCTGCTCTTCTCCGACCTCGCCGTCGATCCGGCCACCGGCGCCGTTTCACTGCGCGCGCAGTTCCCGAATCCGCAGCGCGAGTTGCTGCCCGGCATGTTCGTCCGCATCCGCTTCCCGCAGGCCACGGCCGAGCAGGTCGTGCGCGTGCCGCAGCGCGCCGTGCAGATGGCGGTGAGCGGGCCGAACGTGCTCGTCGTCGACGCCGAGGGCAAGGTCGGCGTCCGCCCGATCAGGACCGGCGGCATGAGCGGCAACGCCTGGATCGTCACCGACGGCCTCAAGGAAGGCGAACAGGTGATCGTCGAAGGCCACATGAAGGCGCGCCCCGGCGCCACCGTCAAGCCGGTGCCGTGGAGTCCTCCGGCTTCGCCGGCCCCGACCGCCGGGGCGCCGCAACAGCCGCCGCAGGGGAAATAAACCGTGTTCGCCAAATTCTTCATCGATCGCCCGGTATTCGCCTGGGTGATCGCCATCGTCATCCTGCTCGCCGGCGCGCTCGCCGTGCGCAGCCTCCCCGTCGCCCAGTATCCGGAAGTGGCGCCGCCGGCACTGGCCATCTCGGCCAACTACCCCGGCGCCTCGGCGAAGGTGATGGAAGACACCGTCGTCGCCCTCATCGAGCAGGAAATGAACGGCATCGAGAACCTGCTCTACATGGATTCCGCCTCCGAGCAGGGCGTCGGCACGATCAACCTCACCTTCCGCACCGGCACCAACCTCGACATCGCCTCGGTCGAGGCGCAGAACCGCATCAAGCGCGTCGAAGCACGCCTGCCCGACGACGTCCGCCGCCTCGGCGTGACGGTGTCGAAGACACGGCGCAACTACCTGATGTTCGTCGCCATCTTCTCGCCGGATCAGAGCCTGCGCCGGGTGGATCTCGCCAGCTACACGGCGGCCAACCTGCTCGACCCGATCCGCCGCGTGCCCGGCGTCGGCGAGGCGCAGCTGTTCGGTTCCGAATATTCGATGCGCCTGTGGGTGAAGCCGGAAAAGCTGGAAAGCTTCCGCATGACGCCGGGCGACGTGATCGCCGCCGTGCGCAGCCAGAACGTGCAGCTCGCCGTCGGCGAAATCAACCAGCCGCCGGCGCGGCAAGGCATGGAGTACGCCGCGTCCATCGTCATGCGCGGCCGGCTGACGACGACCGAGGAGTTCGGCAACATCATCGTGCGTGCGCAACCCGACGGCTCCACGGTGCGCGTCAGGGACATCGCCGAGGTCGAACTCGGCGCCCAGGACTACAACATC
The DNA here is from genome assembly GCA_034002385.1 of Azospira sp. GTDB lineage: Bacteria > Pseudomonadota > Gammaproteobacteria > Burkholderiales > Rhodocyclaceae > Proximibacter. Next base: position 1,715 of record JAVFAT010000166.1, read on the forward strand.
AACGCCCGCCTCGACGGCCAGCCGACGGCGGCCATCGGCGTCAAGCTGCAGCCGGGCGCGAACGCGCTCGACACGGCGCGGGCGGTGCGCGCCAAGATGGAGGAGCTGGAAAAATTCTTCCCCGCCGGCGTGGCCTGGGAGGTGCCCTACGACACGACGCCGTTCATCGACATCTCGATCAAGGAAGTGGTGAAGACGCTGCTTGAAGCCATCTTCCTCGTCTTCATCGTCATGTACCTGTTCCTGGAAAACTTCCGGGCGACGCTGATCCCGACCATCGTCGTGCCGATCTCGCTGGTCGGCGCGGCGGTCGGCCTGTATGCCCTCGGCTATTCGATCAACGTGCTGACGCTCTTCGCCATGGTGCTCGCCATCGGCATCGTCGTCGACGACGCCATCGTCGTCGTCGAGAACGTCGAGCGCATCATGAGCACCGAGGGCCTCGCCCCGCGCGAGGCGACGCGGAAGGCGATGGACCAGATCATCAACGCCATCATCGGCATCACGCTGGTGCTCTCGGCGGTGTTCGTGCCGATGGCCTTCTTCCCCGGCGCCGTCGGCGCCATCTACCGGCAGTTCGCGGTGACGCTGGTGCTGACCATGCTCTTCTCGGCGCTGATGGCGCTGACGCTGACGCCGGCACTGTGCGCGACCATGCTCAAGCACGCACCGGGCAGCCACGAGCTGCTGCCGACCACCGGCTTCTTCGGCTGGTTCAACCGCATGTTCGCGCGGACGACGACCGGCTACGTCGCCTCGGTGCGCCGGATGCTCGGCCGCCCGGGACGCTGGATGGCGGTCTATGGCGCCATCCTCGTCGCCGCCGGCTGGATGTTCATGAAGCTGCCCGGCGGCTTCCTGCCGGAAGAAGACCAGGGCTACTTCATCACCATGGTGCAGCTGCCGCCGGGCGCGACGCAGGAGCGGACGCAGGCGGTGATCGAGGAGGCCGAGCAATACTTCCTCAAGCAGCCGGAAGTGGCGCACACCATCGGCATCATCGGCTTCTCGTTCTCCGGCCGCGGCCAGAACGCCGGCCTCATCTTCGTCCGGCTGAAGGACTGGGACGAGCGCAAGGCGCAGGAAAGCACCGCGCAGTCGCTGATCCGCAAGGCAAACATGACGCTGTTCGGCATGAAGCAGGCGATGATCTTCTCGATCAGCCCGCCGTCCATCCCCGAACTCGCCGCCGTCGGCGGCTTCGACTTCCGCCTGCAGGATCGCGGCGGCATCGGCCGCGAGAAGCTGAACGAGGCCAAGGATCTGGCGCTGCAGATCGCCGGCCAGAACCCGTCGCTGACCGGCACGCGTCTTGAAGGGATGCCCCCCGGCCCGCAACTGCTGCTGGACGTCGACCGCGAGAAGGCGCAGACGCTCGGCATCGACATGGCGACCCTCAACGAAACCATGCAGTCGCTGTTCGGCACCGCCTACATCAACGACTTCGAGCGCCAGGGCCGCATCCTGCGCGTGCAGATGCAGGCCGAGGCCGGCACACGCACGCAGCCGGAAGAATTGCTGGCGGTGCCGGTGCGCAACCGGCAGGGAACGATGGTGCGGCTCTCCGAGATCGTCACGCCGCGGTGGATCGTCGGTTCGCCCAAGCTTGACCGCTACAACGGCGTGCCGGCGCTGAAGATTTCCGGCAACCCGGCACCGGGCAGGAGCACCGGCGAGTCGATGGCGGCAATGGCCGACATCGCCGGCCAGATGCCGCCGGGCGTCGGCTACGAGTGGTCGGGCACCTCGTTCGAGGAAAGCCTTTCCGGCGCACAGGCGCCGCTGCTCTTCGCCATCTCGCTGATCGTCGTCTTCCTGTGTCTCGCCGCGCTCTACGAGAGCTGGTCGATTCCCTTCTCGGTGATCCTCGTCGTGCCGCTCGGCGTCTTCGGCGCGCTCGCCGCGGTGCATCTTCGCGGGCTGCCGAACGACGTCTACTTCAAGGTCGGCCTGATCGCCATCATCGGCCTCTCGTCGAAGAACGCCATCCTCATCATCGAGTTCGCGCGCGAACTGAAGGAGCAGGGCATGAGCACCATCGACGCCGCCATCGAGGCCTGCCGTCTGCGCTTCCGGCCGATCCTGATGACCTCCATCGCCTTCATCGTCGGCGTGCTGCCGCTCGCCATCTCGACCGGCGCCGGCGCCTCCAGCCGGCACGCCATCGGCACCGGCGTCATGGGCGGCATGATCGCGGCGACGGTGCTCGCCGTCTTCCTCGTGCCGGTCTTCTTCCTGGTCGTGCAGCGCATCTTCCCGAGCCACCCGCGCCGACACGCCGACGATAACGATGGCTCCGCCGAGGACAAGAACCATGCGTAAGCCCGCCACCCTCGCCGTCGCGCTGGCCGCCGCGCTCACCGCCGGCTGCTCGCTTGCGCCCGACTACCTGCGACCGGCGCCGCCGGTCGCCGAAGCCTGGCCGACGACGGCCGGCACCGACGGCCTCCGCCGCGTGGCGGCACCTGACTGGCGCGACTATTTCCCGGATGCGCGCTTGCAGGCGCTGATCGCCGCCGCGCTCGAACACAACCGCGACCTGCGCATCGCCGTCGCCCGCGTCGACGAGGCGCGTGCGCTACACGGCGTGCAGCGCGCCGACCGCCTGCCGAACTTCAGCGTCGGTGCCGGCGAGAGTGCCGCGCGCACGCCGGCCGACCTTTCCGCCGCCGGCCGCAGCATGGTTGCCCGGCGCTACGACGTGAACGTGTCGCTGGTGTCTTATGAGCTGGATTTCTGGGGCCGCGTCGCCAGTCTCAGCGAAGCGGCAAAAGCCGCCTTCCTCGCCACCGAGGAAGCGCGCCGCGCCTTCCGCCTGTCGCTGATCGCCAGCGTCGCCGACGCCTACCTGACGCGGCAGGAGGCCGGAGAACGCGCCGAACTCGCCCGGCAGACGGTCGGCACCCGCGCC
>JAVFAT010000167.1:0-4563 GCA_034002385.1 Azospira sp.
CGTACAGCGCCTCGGCGGCGCGCGCGCGGCCGCCGAGGAACTTGCGGAAGAGGGCGTTGAGCGCCGGTGTCTGCGCCGACAGGTGCAGGTCGGAGACGAAGAGGATCAAGCGGGCGCTTCCGTGCCGACGACGATCAGAGCGTCTCGGCCTTCTCGATGATCACGTCGTCGACCGGGACGTCCTGGTGGAAACCCTTGTTGCCGGTGCGCACGCCCTTGATCTGGTCGACGACGTCCATGCCGTCGATGACCTCGCCGAAGACGCAGTAGCCCCAGCCCTGGCCGGACGGTGCCTTGAAGTCGAGGAAGTCGTTGTCGACGAGGTTGATGAAGAACTGGGCGGTGGCCGAGTGCGGGTCGCCGGTGCGCGCCATGGCGATGGCGCCGCGCTTGTTCTTGAGGCCGTTGGCCGCCTCGTTGTCGATCGGATCGCGCGTGTCCTTTTCCTTCATGCCCGGCCCGAAGCCGCCGCCCTGGATCATGAAGCCCTTGATGACGCGGTGGAAGATGGTGTTGTCGTAGTGGCCGTCGGCGACGTAGGCGAGGAAGTTCTCGACGGTTTTCGGCGCCTTCTCGGCGTCGAGCTGGAGGGTGATGGCGCCGAAGTTGGTAGTGAGCTTGACCTGGGACATGGGGGTGTTTTCCTTATTTTTCGGAGATGAGCTTGACGGACTGGATGACGACCGGCTCGGTCGGCACGTTCTGGTGGAAGCCCTTGTTGCCGGTCTTCACCTGGGCGATCTTGTCGACGACGTCCATGCCTTCGGTGACCTTGCCGAACACGGCATAGCCCCAGCCGTCGCGCGACGGATAGTCGAGCGGAGTGTTGTCGTTATGGTTGATGAAGAACTGCGCGGAGGCCGAGTGCGGGTCCTGCGTGCGCGCCATGGCGATGGTGCCGCGGGCGTTCTTCAGGCCGTTCTTCGCCTCGTTCTGGATCGGTGCCTTGGTCGGCTTCTGCGTCATGTCGGCGGTGAAGCCGCCGCCCTGGATCATGAAGCCGTGGATGACGCGGTGGAAGACGGTGCCGTTGTAGAAGCCCTCGCTGGCGTAGGCGAGGAAGTTCTTCACCGTCGCCGGTGCCTTCGCCTCGTCGAGTTCGATGACCATGCGGCCGAGGTTTGTCTGCATCTCGACCTTCGGTCCGGCCCAGGCCGCGGTCGACAGGCTCAATGCGGCGAGCGCGGCGAGCGCGGCGGCGCGGGGGGCGGTGAAGCGCAGGGAAACTTTCTTCAGCATCAGGCGGCTCCTTCGTAAATGATCTTCCATGCGCCGTCCTCGCGGATCCAGTACTGGCGCTTCTTCATCTGGTTCGACAGGTTGTTGCTGCGGTAGTCCTGCTCGAAGGTGACGACGACCAGTTCGTCCTTGCCCGGATCGCGGAACATGGAGAGGTTTTCGGTCTTCACCTTGATCCATTCCTTGCCCGCGTTGACCTGGCGTTTCTGCCGGGCGAATTCTTCGAAACCCTGTTTGCCGGCCTTGAATTTCGGCGAGTAATGGCGCAGGTAGCGGTCGGTGTCGCGGCTTTCCCAGTCGGCGCGCCAGTCGTCGATGGCCTTGTTCAGTTCGCTGCGCTCCTTCTGCCAGTCGTCGAGCGACAGCCATTCGATCTCGTTGCTGATGATCACCGGCGTCAGCCCCGGCTGCAGGTTCTTGGCCAGCGCATCGAGGTCGGTGTTGGCGAGCACGACGCAGCCGTCGGAGGCCTTCGGCGGGCGCGAGAAGGTGTCGGACGGCGTGCCGTGCAGCCAGATGCCGTAGCCATTGCGGCCGAGCCGCCTGTCCCACTCGTTCGGGTAGTTGATCGGGAAGGCGCCGCTGCCGTAGAAATCGGTCAGTTTCTGCCGGGGCAGGCTGGCGGTGACGTGATAGACGCCGACCGGCGTCTTCTTGTCGCCTTCGCGCATCTTCTCGGCGCCGAGCTTGCCGTGGCTGATGTAGTAGTCGGCGACGAAGCGCGGATGGCCGCCGTCGTTCGCGTAGAGGTAGAGGCGCGCCTTTTCGGTATCGACGATGACGGCATGTTTCTGATCCGGCCGCATCTGCAGCAGGTAGCGCGGTACGGTGTCGGCCGCCGGCTTCCGGCGATAGCCCTGGAGGCGGGCGACGGCTTCCTCGCGCAGGTCGGCGAGGCGGTCGGCTGGCGCGTCGGCGGCGTTGCCGAGCGTCGAGATCGGTCGCGCCCGCGCCAGCAGCAGGTCGCCCTTGATGAGATGGCCGAGGCGGAACGTCGGGTACTGGCGCAGCAGGGCTTCGGTCAGTTCAAGCGCCTTGTCGAGGCGCTTGTGCTCGATTTCGGCATACACCTTGGCGAGCTGTTCCTCCGGCCCGGCGCGCGGTGAATCCGAGAAGGTCGCCGGGCCTGCCGCTGCCGGCCGGGCGGCGACAGGGAGGATGAAAGCGCCGGTGAGTGCGGCCAGCAGCAGGCCGCCGAGAATCGTCTGTCGCATGTCAGCCTACGCGCTCCTGCTGGATCAGCCACTTGCCGCCGCTGCGGACGAAGATCAGCGACTTGCCGGTCGTCGACCTGAAAGTGTTCGACCGGTACGACTGGCGGAAACGGACGGTGGCCTTGTCTCCGTTAACCGTTACGCGGAAATCGTCGACTTCGACCAGGATCTTGCCCGGCCGGTCGATGCGCTGCCGGCGCTCGTTTTCCCACGCGCTGCGCGACATGCCGTTCGGCGTCTGGAAGGCCGGTGCGTAGTGGGCAAGATAGGCGCGCACGTCTTTTTTCGCCCAGGCCGTGGCCCAGCCCTGCACGGCGGCGACGAGGGCTGCTTCGTTCGCGTCGGCAGCCTTGCCGGTGGTTTCCTTCACGGCGGTGGGCGCTTCGACCGCTTTCTCTTTCTGCGCGGCGGCAGCCGGCACTGGCCGGCCGGCGGCTTCCTTCGCCGGTGCGGTTGCCGGGGGCGTCGCTTCCTTCGCCGGCGTGGCGGTGGCGACCTTCGTCGGTGCCGGGCCGGCGTCCGGTTGGGCAGCGGGTTTGGGATCGGGCACGGCGGGTTTGGCCGCCACAGCCGTCTTGCCACCCGTCGGTGCGGCGGAGCCGGTCAGGTCGTGGATCAGCGCGAGCTTGCCTTGCGCGGCGGTGCTCGCGGAATCGAGTTGCAGCGCCTTGCCATAGGCCTGGCTGGCGAGCCGGGCATAGACATCGCCGAGGTTCTCGTAGGCGGTGGCGTAGGCCGGATGGGTGCGGATGGCCATTTCCAGCGCGGTGCGTGCCTTGTCGTACTGCTTCTGCTGCGCGTAGAGCACGGCCAGGTTGTTGTACGGCTCGGGCCGCTCGGGATGGTCTTTGGTCAGCTGGGTGAAGACGGCGATGGCCTCGTCCGGGCGTTTCAGCTCGGTGAGGATCACGCCCTTGACGAAGCGTCCCTGCGCATCGCGCGGATTTCTGGCGATGTAGGCATCGACCCTGCCGAGCGCCTGCGCATGCTGGCCGGCTTGCATCAGCTTCCGGGCATCGGCGAGATCGTCGGCATGTGCGGCCGGCATGGTGAGGCAGGCCGTGAGGGCGATGAGCGCGGCCGCCTGGCGGAAGGGCCGGAGGCGGGGCTGGAAGGGGGTGTGCATCGGTGTGATATAGTGCGCCGGTTTGATTTGTGAAGGGTTGTGCGATCAGGCTTCAAGCCTTGCTTCGGACTTCCGCAAACGCCGGATTCTAGCAAGAATCCGACGAGAATCCAGCAAGAAGCCGTAGCGGAACCGGAATGCCGGAATCGCCCGGAATCGTGCCTGGAGCCGCCTCCGGAAGCGCAGCCGAAACTGTTTTGCCGCCGGCTTCGCACGGCGTTTTCTCCGCCCTTCTTTTCTCCGCTCTTCCCTCTGCCCCTTGAAACGCTTCCGATCATCGACGCCGCTGTTTCCGGAAACCGCCGGAATGCGTCCGAACGAGTCCGTCACATGCTCAAGATCTACAACTCCCTGACCCGGGAAAAGCAGGAATTCGTCCCCATCGAACCCGGCCGCGTGCGCATGTACGTCTGCGGCATGACCGTCTACGACTACTGCCACCTCGGCCACGCGCGCGTGCTGGTGGTGTTCGACATGGTCCAGCGCTGGCTGAAGGCGAGCGGTTTCGACGTCACCTACGTGCGTAACATCACCGACATCGACGACAAGATCATCAAGCGCGCCGTCGAGAACGGCGAGACCATCGGCCAGCTGACCGAGCGCTTCATCGGTTTCATGAACGAGGACGCCGCCGCGCTCGGCGTGCAGAAGCCCGACCACGAGCCGAAGGCGACCGAATACGTGCCGCAGATGCTGGAGATGATCGGCCTGCTGGAGAAGAACGGGCTGGCGTACAAGGCGACCGACGGCGACGTCAATTATTCGGTGCGCAAGTTCGATGGGTACGGCAAGCTCTCCGGCAAGTCGCTCGACGATCTGCGCGCCGGCGAACGCGTCGAGGTCGATTCGGCCAAGCACGATCCGCTCGACTTCGTGCTGTGGAAGCACGCCAAGGAGGGCGAGCCGTTCTGGACCTCGCCGTGGGGCAACGGCCGCCCGGGCTGGCACATCGAGTGCTCGGCGATGAGTTCGCAGTTGCTCGGC
>JAVFAT010000168.1:0-4526 GCA_034002385.1 Azospira sp.
TCGATTACTGCTCGATGATGGTCAACGAGCACGCCTACTGCCTGGCCATCGAAAAGCTGCTGCAGATCGAGGTGCCGGTTCGTGCGCAGTACATCCGCGTTCTCTTCGACGAAATCACGCGCATCCTCAACCACCTGCTGTGGGTCGGCTGTCACGGCCTCGACGTCGGCGCCATGACCATGGTGCTCTACGCCTTCCGCGAGCGCGAGGATCTGGTCGACGCCTACGAGGCGGTTTCCGGCGCGCGGATGCACGCCGCCTACTACCGTCCGGGCGGCGTCTACCGCGATCTGCCGGATCGTATGCCGCAGTACACCGAAAACAAATGGAAGAAGGGCGCCGACCTGAAGGCGCTGAACGAAGCGCGTTCCGGCTCGCTGCTCGACTTCCTGGAAGATTTCACCAACCGTTTTCCGAAGCTGCTCGACGAATACGAGACCCTGCTCACCGACAACCGCATCTGGAAGCAGCGTCTGGTCGATGTCGGCATCGTCACCCCGGAGCGTGCGCTGCAGCTGGGCTTCACCGGCGCCATGCTGCGCGGCTCGGGCATCGCCTGGGATCTGCGCAAGAAGCAGCCGTATGAAGTCTATGACCGCCTCGATTTCGACATTCCGGTCGGTGTCACCGGCGATTCCTACGACCGCTACCTGGTGCGCATGGAAGAGATGCGCCAGTCGAACCGCATCATGAAGCAGTGCATCGACTGGCTGCGCAAGAATCCCGGCCCGGTCATCTCCGACAATTACAAGGTGGCGCCGCCGCCGCGCGAGAGCATGAAGTCGAACATGGAGGAGCTGATTCACCACTTCAAGCTCTTCTCCGAGGGTATCCACGTGCCGGAGGGCGAAGCCTACGCCGCTGTCGAGCACCCGAAGGGCGAGTTCGGTATCTACCTCATTTCCGATGGCGCCAACAAGCCGTACCGCATGAAAATCCGCGCGCCCGGCTATGTGCACCTTTCGGCCATGGACGAAATGGCGCGTGGCCACATGCTTTCCGATGTCGTCACGATCATCGGTTCCCAGGACGTCGTTTTTGGTGAGATTGACCGCTGATGCTGACTCCCGCACTGACACCAGATAGCCTCAAGAAGATCGACCGCGAACTGGCGAAGTATCCGGCCGATCAGCGCCAGTCGGCGATCATGGCCGGCCTGCAGATTGCCCAGGAAGAGAAGGGCTGGCTGGCGCCCGAGACCATCGAGGAAGTTGCCCGCTACATCGGCATCGAGCCGATCGCGGCCTATGAGGTCGCTTCCTTCTACAACATGTACGACCTGAAGCCGGTCGGCAAGTACAAGCTGACCGTGTGCACCAACCTGCCGTGCATGTTGAGCGGCGGCGTCGATGCCGGGGAATACCTGAAGCAGAAGCTTGGCATCGGCTACGACGAGACGACGCCGGACGGCAAGTTCACGCTGAAGCAGGGCGAGTGCATGGGCGCCTGCGGCGACGCGCCGGTGATGATCGTCAACAACCGCAAGATGTGCTCGTGGATGAACCCTGAGCAGATCGACAAACTGCTGGCGGAGCTCGAATAATGGCGATCCTCGGTGCAATCAACCCGGTGCTGACGGCCGGGCTGGACGGCGACAACGCCTGGCGTCTCGCCGACTACGTCAAGCGCGGCGGCTACAAGGCGCTGAAGCGCATCCTCGAAGAGAAGATCCCGCAGGAACAGGTCATCGCCGAAGTGAAGACCTCGGTGCTGCGCGGCCGCGGCGGCGCGGGCTTCCCGACCGGCCTCAAGTGGTCGTTCATGCCGCGTTCGTTCCCCGGCGACAAGTACGTCGTCTGCAACTCCGACGAGGGCGAGCCGGGTACCTTCAAGGACCGCGACATCCTGCGCTACAACCCGCACTCGGTGATCGAGGGCATGGCCATCGCCGCCTATGCGATGGGTGCCAACCGCGGCTACAACTACATCCACGGCGAAATCTGGGAAGTCTACAAGCGTTTCGAAGAGGCGCTCGACGAGGCGCGCGCTGCCGGTTTGCTCGGCCAGAACATCCTCGGCTCCGGTTTCAACTTCGACCTCTTCGCGCACCACGGCTACGGGGCGTATATCTGCGGCGAGGAAACCGCGCTGCTCGAATCGATCGAAGGCAAGAAGGGCCAGCCGCGCTTCAAGCCGCCCTTCCCGGCCTCCTTCGGCCTCTACGGCAAGCCGACGACGATCAACAACACCGAGACCTTCGGCTCAATCCCGTTCATCCTCAACATGGGCGGCCAGGCCTTTCTGGAGGCCGGCAAGCCGAACAACGGCGGCACCAAGCTGTTCTCCGTTTCCGGTCATGTCAACCGCCCCGGCAACTACGAGATTCCGCTCGGCACGCCGTTTTCCACGCTGCTCGAAATGGCCGGCGGGATGCGCGGCGGCCGCAAGCTCAAGGCCTGCATCCCCGGCGGTTCGTCGGCGCCGGTGATTCCCGGCGACGTCATGATGGACACGACGATGGACTATGACTCCATCTCGAAGGCCGGTTCGATGCTCGGTTCCGGTGCGGTCATCGTCATGGACGAAACGACCTGCATGGTGAAGGCGCTCGAACGCCTGTCCTTCTTCTATTTCGAGGAATCTTGCGGCCAGTGCACGCCCTGCCGCGAGGGCACCTCGTGGCTGTACAAGATCGTGCATCGCATCGAGAACGGCAAGGGCCGTCCGGACGACCTGGACATGCTCAACGGCGTTCTCAACAACATCATGGGCCGCACCATCTGCGCCCTCGGCGATGCCGCCTCGCTGCCGGTGCAGAGCTTCACCAGGCACTTCGCCAGCGAATTCGAATACCACATCGAACACAAGAAGTGCCTCGTTCCGGTCGACGTCCAGCGTGCCGGCAGCGGTTTCTTCACGGCCAAGGCTTAAGGTAGGGATATGCTGGAAATCGAAATCGACGGCAAGCAGGTACAGGTTCCGGACGGCAGCACCGTCATGGACGCCGCCCAGCAGGTCGGGGCCTACATCCCGCACTTCTGCTACCACAAGAAGCTCTCCATCTCCGCCAACTGCCGCATGTGTCTGGTGCAGGTCGAGAAGGCGCCGAAGCCGCTGCCCGCGTGCGCGACGCCGGTGACCAACGGCATGAAGGTATTCACGCACTCCGAACTGGCCGTCAAGGCGCAGAAGGGCGTGATGGAATTCCTGCTGATCAATCACCCGCTCGACTGCCCGATCTGCGACCAGGGCGGCGAGTGTCAGCTGCAGGATCTGGCGGTCGGTTACGGTGCCGGCGGCTCGCGCTATCAGGAAGAGAAGCGCGTCGTCTTCCACAAGAACGTCGGTCCGCTGATCTCGATGGAAGAGATGAGCCGCTGCATCCACTGCACGCGCTGCGTCCGCTTCGGCCAGGAAATCGCCGGCATCATGGAACTCGGCATGGCCAACCGCAACATGCACTCCGAGATCCAGACCTTCGTCGGCCGCTCGGTCGATTCCGAACTGTCGGGCAACATGATCGACCTGTGCCCGGTCGGTGCGCTGACCTCGAAGCCGTTCCGTTACTCGGCCCGCTCGTGGGAGCTGCAGCGCCGCAAGTCGGTCAGCCCGCACGATTCCGTCGGTGCCAACCTGATTGTCCAGGTCAAGAACAACCGTGTCATGCGCGTGCTGCCGCGCGAGAACGAGGCGGTCAACGAGTGCTGGATTTCCGACAAGGACCGCTTCTCGTACGAGGCGCTCAACAGCGACGCCCGCCTGACGAAACCGATGATCCGCGTCGACGGCCAGTTGCGCGAAGTCGAATGGAACGTCGCGCTCGATTACGTCGCGCACGGTCTCAACGACATCGTCAAGCAGCATGGCCCGTCCGCGCTTGGTCTGCTGGCATCGCCGCATTCGACGCTGGAAGAACTGGCGCTGCTGAAGAAGGTTGCCGCCGGTCTCGGCTCGAAGAACATCGATTTCCGCCTGCGTCGCCGCGACTTCTCGGCCGACGGCAAGCTCGCCGGCCGGCCGTGGCTGGGCTTGAAGCTCGCCGAGATCGCCGATCTCGACGCCGCGCTGGTCATCGGCAGCTTCCTGCGCAAGGAGCAGCCGCTGGTCGCCCAGCGCCTGCGTCAGGCCGCCAAAAAATACACCAAGGTCAGCCTCGTCACCGTCGGTGGTGACGACCCGCTGATCAAGCTGGACCAGAATTTCAACGTCTCGCCGTCCGACCTCGTGCTGGTCGTCGCTGCCATCGTCAAGGCCGCCGCCTACGCCAAGGGCGTGCCGGTGATCGCCGGTTTCGACGGCATCGAGCCGTGCGACAAGGCGAAGGCCATCGCGCAGAGCCTGATCGACGGTGACAAGCGCCACATTTTCCTCGGCAATGTCGCAGAACAGCACCCGCAGGCTGCCGTGCTGCATGCACTGACGCAGGAACTGGCGAAGCTCACCGGCGCCGGCTTCGGCTTCCTCTGCGAGGCGGCAAACAGCCTTGGCGGCCACGTCGCCGGCGTGCTGCCGACGGCGAACGGTCTCAACGCCTACGAGATGCTGGCGCAACCGCGTCAGGCCTACGTCGTGCTTGGCGCCGACCT
>JAVFAT010000169.1:0-4475 GCA_034002385.1 Azospira sp.
TCCGTTCGTGATCTTGGAAGAGGAACGCCGGCGATTCTAATCCAGTTTTCCGAAAAATATCAAGCCCTTTTCACGGCCGGCAGCCAACGCCGGCAGCCGGGCAAGGAAAGCTTTCCCGCCGCCCGACGCGGCGGCCATGCCCCGGCCAGCGGCCCTGCCGCCCCGGAAAGCCGCCGCTGCCGGACAAGCTTCCGTCTCAGAGCCGTCCGCTCTCGGCGAGCGAAAGCGGTCGCGCCGGGCCGGCGACGATGAAGTGATCGAGCAGGCTGACATCGACCATCGCCAGTGCTTCCTTGAGCGCGCGTGTCAGCGACTCGTCGGCAATCGACGGTTCGGCGACGCCTGACGGATGATTGTGGGCGACGATCACCGCCGCCGCGTTGTGCGCCAGCGCCCGCTTGACCACCTCGCGCGGATAGACCGAGGTCTGCGTCAACGTGCCGCGAAAAAGCTCCTCGCAGACGATCAGCCGGTGCCGCGCATCGAGCCAGAGGGCGACGAAGACCTCATGCGGCAGGCGGCCGATGGACAGGCGCAGGTAATCGCGCACCGCCTGCGGCGAGTTGAGCGGCGTCGTGCTGGCCAGTTCTTCGCCGAGCGTGCGCCGCGCCATTTCGAGCACCGCCTGCAATTGCGCGTATTTGGCCGCGCCCATGCCGGGCACGGCGGCAAACTCGGCGAGCGGCGCGGCGAACAGGCGATTGAGGCTGCCGAAGCGAACGAGCAGCGCACGCCCGAGATCGACCGCGCTCGCGCCCCGGACGCCGACGCGCAGGAAGATGGCCAGCAATTCGGCATCGGAAAGCGCGGCCGAACCCTGCGCCAGCAGACGCTCGCGCGGACGCTCGTCCGCTGGCCAGTCGGTGATCGCCATGCCACACCCCCTCACGTACAATTGGTCGCAACACATTCTACGAATATGAACATGGAATTAAAAGGGAAGCGCATCGTCCTCGGCGTCAGTGGCGGCATCGCCGCCTACAAGGCGGCCGAGCTGACCCGGCTGCTGGTCAGGGCCGGCGCCGTCGTGCAGGTGGCGATGACCGAAGGCGCGACGCATTTCGTGACGCCGGTGACCTTCCAGGCGCTCTCCGGCCGGCCGGTGTTCACCGACCAGTGGGATGACCGCATCGCCAACAACATGGCGCACATCGACCTCTCGCGCAAGGCCGACCTGATCCTCGTCGCGCCGGCTTCGGCCGATTTCCTCGCCAAGGTGGCGCACGGCCTGGCCGACGATCTGCTCACCACCCTGATCCTCGCCCGCCCGCGCGCCGGCGCCGACGGCGCGCTTCAGGACTGCCCGCTGATCGTCGCCCCGGCGATGAACCGGCAGATGTGGGAAAACCCGGCAACGCAGCGCAACATGGCAACGCTCGCCGCCGACGGCGTGACGCGCTTCGGCCCCGGTTGCGGCGAGCAGGCCTGCGGCGAAACCGGCGATGGCCGGATGCTGGAGCCGGCGGAAATCGTCGAGGAACTGATCGCCTTCCTGCAACCGAAGCGGCTCGCCGGCCGGAAGCTGCTCATCACCGCCGGCCCGACCTTCGAGGCCATCGACCCGGTGCGCGGCATCACCAACCTGTCGTCCGGAAAGATGGGCTTTGCCGTCGCCCGCGCCGCGCGCGAGGCCGGCGCCGAGGTGACGCTGGTCTGCGGCCCGGTGAGCCTGCCGACACCGCGCGACGTCACCCGCATCGACGTCGCCGGCGCACTCGACATGCACCGCGAGGTGATGGCACGCGCCGCCGCGCAGGATGCCTTCATCGGCGTTGCGGCGGTCGCCGACTACCGGCCGCGGGCCGCCGCCGCGCACAAGATCAAGAAGGACGACGGGGCACCGCCGGCCATCGAACTCGTCGAAAACCCGGACATCCTCGCCGAGGTCGCGGCACTGCCGGAGCCGCCGCTGTGCGTCGGCTTTGCCGCCGAGAGCCGCAACCTCGCCGAATACGCGCAGAAGAAGCGCGAGAAGAAGAAGATTCCGCTGATTGTCGGCAACCTGATCGAGGACGGTTTCGGCGGCGAGGACAACACCCTCGTCCTGTTCGACGCCAGCGGGCAAACCCCGTTGCCGCCGGGGCCGAAGACCGGACTGGCACGCGCGCTGATCCAGCATCTGGCGCGTCTGCTCGACGAGCGGCGCTAACGCCAGCGGAGCGCACCGACGGAGCAAACCGCCGGGCCGAAGCATCGGCCCTCACCTCCCCGGCCCGCATCACCCGACCGCATCACCCGACCAAAGCGGCGCCAGGTTTCCGCACGGAACCCGGGCGAAGCCACACCACCGCCAACCGACGACAGGAAAACGCCATGCACCGTATCGACGTCCGCCTTCTCGATCCCCGCCTGCGGGACAATCCGCCGCACTACGCCACACCCGGTTCCGCCGGCCTCGACCTGCGCGCCTGCATCGAGGCGCCGGTGCGGCTTCACGCCGGCGAAACCATGCTGGTGCCGACCGGCATGGCCATCCATCTCGCCGACCCCGGACTCGCCGCCATGATCCTGCCGCGCTCCGGCCTCGGCCACCGGCACGGCATCGTGCTCGGCAACCTGGTCGGTCTGATCGATTCGGATTACCAGGGCGAGATCATGGTGTCGGTGTGGAACCGGAGCCGCGAGGCGTTCACGCTGAGTCCGCTCGACCGGCTGGCGCAGCTGGTCGTCGTGCCGGTTCTGCAGGTGGCCTTCAACGTCGTCGACGAATTTGTCGCCAGCGACCGGGGCGACGGCGCCTTCGGCAGCACCGGCAAGGCCTGAAAGGCCCGGTCAGCGGAAGCGGAAGCGCTGGAAGCGCCGCGACCGCGCCACCCACACGCCGGCGAAGAGGAAGGCGATGAAGCAGGGAATCGACCAGTTGGCGAGGCTCAGGCCCAGGATCGATTCCTTGCTGGTGCAAAAACCCGTGGCCATGAAGAGCGCCGGCCACTGCATCCCGAGCCAGTCGACCAGGCGCTCGACCGGGTTCATCTCGCCGTAGCCGCACTCCACCGCCAGCGCCGGATAAAGCTGCATCCACGACTGATAGCCGGCAGTGGCGATGCCGGCGAGGGCGGTAGCCGCGATCAGCACGCCCCAGACCCTGCGCGCCCCCGGCGCGACGGTGCCACAGAGCGCCCAGAAGGCGATCAGCAAATAGAGCAGGCGCTGGAAGATGCACAGCGGACAGGGGTTGATGCGCATCAGCTCACCGACGAGGAGGCCGGCGGCGACGACGGCGGCGGCGATGAGGGCGATCAGCGCGAAGGCGCCGCGCGAGGATTTCGGCAGGATCATCCGTGCGATTCTACGGCAAGGCCGCGCACCCCGCACCCGGGTGAAACATTCCTGCCACAACTTGCTACACTGGCGCCAAAACGAGAACAACGACCGGCGGGGGCGGTCGACGGCGTTCGCCGCCCTTCCCTGACGTACCCGCGAGGAGACTCGACTTGAACCGAACGGACAAGGGCGCCGACGTGCGCTCCCCTGCCGATCCGGCAGCGCGCCTGCTGGCGCTTCTCGGCGCTTGTGCCGAAGCACGCGCGCAAGCCGCCGACATCGGCGAACTGCTTGACGGAACCTGCGCGGCGCTCGTCGGCATCGGCGCCTTTGCCGCTGCTGCCGCCCGCATCGATGAAGGCGACCACGGCCACGCCTTCCGCATCGCCGACGGGCAAAAACCGCTGACCCTCCCGGAACTGGAAGCGCGCGGCGATGCCGGCCTGCTTCTCCTGCCACTGACGCGCGGCGGACATCGCATCGGCGAGCTGCGCATCCTCTCGCGCAGCGGCGCCTTCGACACAGCCGAGAAGGGCGCGCTGCAAACGCTCGCCACCGACCTCGCCTTCGGCGCCGAGGCAATCCATGCGAAAACCGTGCAGCATCAGCTCGACGAGCAGTTGCGGCAACTGTCGCGGGCGCTGGAATCCAGTTCCAACGGCGTCATGATCACGTCGTCGACGCAGCTCGACCACCCCATCGTCTACGTCAATCCAGCCTTCGAGCGCATCACTGGCTACACCGCGGCCGAAGTCGTCGGCGAAAGCGGCCGCTTCCTCGTTCGCGACGACCTGGCGCAGAAGGGACTGGCCGAAATCCGCGCCGCGCTGCGCGAGCGGCGCGAGGGTTACACCATCCTGCGCAACTACCGCAAGAACGGCCAGATGTTCTGGAACGAGCTGTCGATCGCGCCGGTGCGCGACGAAAGCGGCGAGATCACCACGCACTTCGTCAGCATCATCAACGACGTCAGCGAACGCATCGCCTACGAGCAGCAGCTCGAATACCACGCAACGCACGACTCGCTCACCGGGCTGGCCAACCGCAGCCTGCTGCACGACCGGATCAACCAGTCGATCCTGCAGGCGAAGCGCTCCGGCAAACTGGTCGGCGTGCTGCTGCTCGACCTCGACCGCTTCAAGCTGATCAACGACGGCTTCGGCCATGCGCCGGCCGACAACCTCTTGAAGACCGTCGCCGAACGCCTCGGC
>JAVFAT010000170.1:0-4454 GCA_034002385.1 Azospira sp.
TCTGGTAGGCAGCCGGGTCGGTGAAGGGCAGGGCGTTGAGGTCGGGTTTGACGCCGGTGAGCTGCTCGACGTAGCGCACGGCGAGGTCGATGATGGTCAGGTTGCGCAGGCCGAGGAAGTCGAACTTCACGAGGCCGACTTTTTCCACGTCGTCCTTGTCGTACTGCGAGACCACCGAGGCGCCGCCGTCGGCCGAGTAGAGCGGGCAGAAGTCGGTCAGTTTGCCCGGCGCGATGAGCACGCCGCCAGCGTGCATGCCGACGTTGCGCGTCAGGTCTTCCAGCTTGCCGGCGAGGTCGAAGAGCTCCTTGACCTCCTCCTCGGCCTCCATCTTCTCGCGCAGCTGCGGCTCGGCCTCGAGCGCCTTGGCGAGCGACAGCGGCTTGTTCTGCTCGACCGGGATCAGCTTGGAGAGCGAGTCGCAGAAGTTGTACGGCATGTCGAGCACGCGGCCGACATCGCGGATCACCGCCTTTGACGACATCGTGCCGAAGGTGGCGATCTGCGACACGGCATCCTTGCCGTAGCGCTCGCGCACGTACTCGATCACCCGCCAGCGGTTGTCCTGGCAGAAGTCGATGTCGAAGTCGGGCATCGACACCCGCTCCGGGTTGAGGAAGCGCTCGAACAGCAGTGCGTACTGCAGCGGGTCGAGGTCGGTGATGCCGAGCGAGTAGGCGACCAGCGAGCCGGCGCCGGAACCCCGGCCGGGGCCGACCGGGACGCCGTTGTTCTTGCCCCACATGATGAAGTCGGCCACGATCAGGAAGTAGCCGGGGAAACCCATCTGCACGATGGTGTCGGTCTCGATCTTCAGCCGCGCATCGTAGGCCGGGCGCTCGCGTTCGCGCACTTCCGGATCGGGGAAGAGCTGGGCGAGGCGTACCTCCAGCCCCTTCGCCGCCTCGTTGCGCAGGTGGTCGTCGAGGGTCACCCCCGGAGGAGTCGGGAACTGCGGCAGGTAGTTCTTGCCGAGCGTGATTTCGAGGTTGCAGCGGCGCGCGATCTCGACCGAGTTCTCCAGCGCCTCGGGCAGGTCGGCGAACAGCTCGGTCATCTCGGCCGACGACTTGAAGTACTGTTCCTCGGTAAACAGCTTCGGCCGGCGCCGGTCGCCGAGCACGTAGCCCTCGGCGATGCAGACGCGCGCCTCGTGCGCCTTGAAGTCGTCGCGGTCGAGAAACTGGATCGGATGCGTCGCCACCAGCGGCAGGCCAAGGTCGGCGGCGAGATCGGCGGTGGCGTCGACTAGCGCCTCCTGTTGCGCATGGCCGGCGCGCTGCACTTCCAGGTAGAAGGCGTCCGGGAACATCGCAGCCCACGCCCTGGCGCGGCTTTCGGCGAGCGGCCTGTTGCCGGAAAGCAGTGCTTCTCCGACATCGCCCAGGGCCGCGCCGGAAAGCGCGATCAGGCCGTCGGTGCCGACCTCCTCCAGCATCAGGCGCGACACCTCGGCGCGGCCGCGCGTGCGTGGCGCCAGCTGCGCGCGTGTGAGGATCTCGCACAGCTGCAGGTAGCCGGCGTGGTTGCGACAGAGCAGCAGCAGGCGCGACGGACGGTCGGGATCGGCCTCGTGCGTCAGCCAGATGTCGGCGCCGAGCACCGGCTTGATGCCCTTGTCGCGTGCGGCGGTGTAGAACTTGACGAGACCGAAGAAATTGTTGAGGTCGGTCAGCGCCAGCGCCGGCATTCCGTCGGCGACGGCGCGGGCGACCGCGTCATTGATGCGGACGATGCCGTCGACAATGGAGAACTCGCTGTGCAGGCGAAGGTGGACGAAGCGTGGGTCGGACATGGCCCGCGGATTTTACTCCCTCCCGGCGCGCAGCCGGGGCGGTGGTGAAAAGGCAGCGTCCGCCGCAGGCGACGCAGGATGCCGAAATCGGCAGGGGGGCGGAGGCTTGCGGACTTTCGCGGAGACACGCGAAGATGCGCGGACGCGCGCAGGAAACCGGAAGGCAAGGCGTTGCGTCTTCCTGGCGCCCCGCGCTTCCGGGCGGGTGTGTGCTTCAGGAATCGTTGCCGGCCATCGCCTGTTCGACCAGGCGCTTGACCGTCTGCGAATCGAAGGGTTTGTCGCAGATCGCCGAGACGCCGGCCTGCTCGACCGCCGCCAGCCGGCTTTCGTTCGATTCGCTGGTGACCATCAGGATCGGCACCGAACTCTGCCAGCTCTGCTGGCGGATGTGCTCGACCAGCGCGCGGCCGTCCATTTCCGGCATGTGGTAGTCGGTGACGACCAGATCGACCATCGTTTCGGCGAGGATGGCCACCGCCTCGGCGCCGCTTGCCGCCTCGATGAAATTCTCGATGCCGAGATTGCCGAGCACGTGGCGGATGAAGCGGCGGGCGTTGGTGCTGTCGTCGACGATGAGCACGCGCAGGCGCTCCAGATCGGCGCCGACGTTGAGCATGGCGCGTGGGTCGATGAGGTCGGCTGCGGAGCGCAGCGCAGCGGAAAGCTGGGTTGGCGAGAAGGGTTTCGGCAGCAGCGCGCAGGCGCCCGACTGGCGCACCGGGTCGAGGATTTGCGGCCGCGTTTCGCTGGAAACGAGCACGAAGGGCAGGTCGGCAAGGGCCGGGTCGGCGCGCATCGCCTCGATCAGCCCGACGCCGGTCATGTCCGGCAGGTAGAAGGCGCTGAGGGTCAGCGAAGGCGGGCGGTCGCGCATGTGCGCAAGCGCCGCCTCGCCGCCGTCGACGACCTCGACGCGGGTGACGCCCAGCCCGGCAAGCTGCTCGCGGATGATGCGCGCCTGCACGGCGGAAGGTTCGACGAGAAGGACAAAGAAATCACTGAACAGGGCGGACATGGGGATTTCCGGCCGGAGCCGATGACAAAAGCCCGAACTATACCCCGACCGGATGGGGTTTCAATGCGGCGCGGCAGGCGGCCGCGCCTGTAGAATCGTGCCGTAGCGTGGAGAAAACCGGGCGACAGCCGACGCTGATGGCATCGACCACCCTTCCTCCGTGACCTTTTTGTAGCCTTTTCCCTCACCCTTTCCGTCTCTTTTTCCGTGGCTCTTCCCGTGCCCCGTAGAGCTTTCCGCAGCACTTGCGTGATCCCGCTTTTCGTTCCGCTTTTCGTTCCCTCTTTTCGCTCCCTTTCCCGGCCTTTTCTCCGCTCCGGCAACCTCCATCTTCCAGTCCAGTACAGCCCATGGCCCGCGTCATCCCCATCGTCGAAGCCGGCAATCGCCGGGCAGGCGGCGCACTCGAATTCCGTTCGCAGCCGCCGCTTTCGCTCTACATTCACGTGCCCTGGTGCGTGCAGAAATGCCCGTACTGCGACTTCAACTCGCACGAGGCTCGCGCGGCGATTCCTGAAACGGAATACGTCGCGGCGCTGATCGCCGACCTCGAAGCGGCGTTGCCGCTGGTCTGGGGCCGGCGCGTCGTCAGCATCTTCATCGGCGGCGGCACGCCCAGCCTGCTTTCCGGCGAGGCCGTCGACGTGCTGCTGACGGCGGTGCGCGCGCGCCTGCAACTGGCGCCGGACGCCGAGATCACGCTCGAAGCCAACCCCGGCACCGCCGAGGCGGCGCGCTTCGCCGCCTACCGCGCGGCCGGCGTGAACCGTCTCTCGCTCGGCGTGCAGAGCTTCGACGACCGGCATCTGCGCGCGCTCGGCCGCATCCACGACGGCCGCGATGCGCGCCGTGCGATCGAACTTGCCGCCCGCCATTTCGAGCGCTTCAACCTTGACCTGATGTACGGCCTGCCGGAGCAGACGCTCGCCGAGGCGGTCGCCGATCTCGATACGGCGCTCGCTTTCGCGCCGCCGCACCTTTCGTGCTACCAGCTGACGCTCGAACCGAACACCCGCTTCGCCGCCGAGCCGCCGGCACTGCCCGGGATGGATGCCTGCGCCGACATGCAGGAAGCCATCGAGGCACGGCTTGCCAATGCGGGCTACCGGCACTACGAAACCTCGGCCTTTGCCCGGCCCGGCCGCGAATGCCGGCACAACCTCAACTACTGGCTGTTTGGCGACTACCTCGGCATCGGCGCTGGCGCGCACGGCAAGCTGACGCTGCACGACCGCGTGCTGCGGCAGATGCGCTGGAAGCAGCCGGCGCAGTACCTGCAACAGGTCGCTGCCGGGCAACCGGTGCACGAGGAGTTTGCCGTCAGCGCCGACGAGTTGCCGTTCGAGTTCATGATGAATGCGCTGCGTCTCGTCGACGGCTTCGATCCGGCGCTCTTCGAGGCGCGCACGACGCTGCCGCTGTTCGCCATCGACGGCGAGCTGCGCCGCGCCGAGGCGGACGGCCTGATCGAACGCTCGCCGCAGCGCATCGCGCCAACGGCGCGCGGCCAGCGGTTTCTCAACGAACTGTTGCGCCGCTTCCTGCCCGGTTGAAAGCCGGGAGGAATGGAGGGCGGTGCGAGAAAGGAGAAAAGGGGGAAAGGGGAGAGAAAGCGAAAGGGGAGAGAAAGCGAAGGGGGGA
>JAVFAT010000171.1:0-4437 GCA_034002385.1 Azospira sp.
ACCGCACCTGTCTACACGGGACTGCTTTCAATACGCGCCGCCGCCGAATGGTTACGGAAGCTGTTGTGCGCCGCCAGCCGGCTTGCAGGCCTGATATTCGGAAAATATGCCCAGTTCCACATGACGTCGAACCTGGGTGAAACCGACGCTCTCCAGCGTGTGCATCACCTGCTCGGGCGGCGCGCAGGCGTCGATGGTGTCCCAGTAGTAGCGCCACAGCACCGCCGTATCCGCATCGCGCGCGGTCAGCCGGGCAATCAGCGGCACGATGCCGCGCATGTAGCCCTTCAGCAGAAGCTTGCTCACGCGCCCTCGCGGACGGGTGATTTCCAGAATGCAGACGCGCGCTCCCGGTTTCAGGACGCGGAAGAACTCGGTGAAGGCCACGGAAAGATCGGAAATGTGGCGCAGGGCGTAGCCCATGCTGAGAAAATCGAAGCTGGCGTCCGGAAAAGGGATGTCCTCCGCCTTGCCGGCCAGCAGTTTCACCCCGGCGGGAACCCTGGCGTTTTCCATCATGCCCGGACTGGGGTCGACGCCGGTCACCTTGCCGGCATCTCCCAGGATGACCGCCGCCTGGCTGGCGACCAGCCCCGTGCCGACGCCGACATCGACCAGCGACATGCCGGGAGCCAGCCCGGCCCGGAGCAGGGCCTGCTGCCGGTACCAGGAGCCGGTGCCCAACCCGAGTATGGTTTCCATGCGGTCATAGTCGAGCGCGGTCTTGTCGAAAATATGATCGACCCAGCCGCGCCGGTCTTCTTCCCTTTCGTAATACTCCGTCAGCGGACGATGGGGGGCGTGAACAACGGTGAGGTTTGCTTCGCTGCGATCGTTCATGAAAAGGCGGCGTCCTTGCGTTGAGGAGAGGGAGTCACGGGGTATTCAGGCGATGAGGCGCCCTCGGGGGGGCCATGCTACCAGTTTTGTTGCGGCTGCTCTCCAGGCATCAGGCGGGCGGCCGCGAACCGGAGGCTTTCATGTCGCCGTTTCCCGCTGCGGAAAGCCTTCGTGCATTCGGCACCCGCGACACGGCACCCGCGACGCGGCAGCCCTGGCTCCGGCGTGCCCGGCATGGCGACGCCATGCGCTGCGAATGGCTTGTTCCCGCGCCCCTCTGATAGAATTCGCGGTTCGATCATGTGGCCCGGTGCGCCGTCAATGCGCCGCCGGGGCGGTGTCAGACCCGCTGTCCGCCCGTGAAATTCCGACCGTCTTCCGTTACCCGTCATGAATACGCTTTCAGTCATTCAAGAATTTCTCAAGGATCGCCTCGGCCTGGAACACGACAGGATCACCCCGGAGGCCCGGCTGGAAGACCTCGGCATCGACTCTCTGATGCTGCTCGAACTGCTGTTCGAATTCGAGGAAAAGCTCGGCATCAGCCTGTCGAACGACATGGCCATGCCGGAAACGGTCGGCGCCCTGCTCGCCATCGTCGAGCAATATCAGGCACAGCCGCAGACGGCGGACTGAACGTGCCCAAGCGTCGTGTCGCCGTTACCGGCCTCGGCTCGGTCAGCCCGTTCGGGGGCGATACCGCCGACTTCTTCGCGCGCATCGCCAGCGGCGAGTCCTGCATCCGCCACTACGCCACCGACGACAGGCCGCGCGCGCTGTCGATGCCGGCCGTGCGCTGCACCGGATTCGATGCCGACGCCGTGCTCGGCAAGCCGCTCGCCGGCACCATGGATCGCTTCAGCCAGCTCGGCATGGCCGCCGCCTTCGAGGCCTGGGAGCACGCCGGCCTTGCCCGCGACGACAAGAACACCGGCAAGTACGACTTCGACGGCTTCGGCGTTTCCTGGGGCACCGCGCTGGGCGGCACGCTGGCCTACGAGCGCGGCTACCGCGACCTCTGGCAGAACGGGCGCGAGCGCCTGTCGCCGCTGGCCGTCGTGCTGGGCATGAACAACGCGGCTTCCGCCCACATCGCCATGCAGCTCGGCCTCGGCAACTCCTGTCTCAGCTACACCGTCGCCTGCTCGTCGGCCGCCGCCGCCATCGGCGAAGGTTTCCGCCGCATCCGCGACGGCGAGGCGACGCTGATGCTCACCGGTGGCTCCGACGCGCCGCTCGCCTACGGCGTCATCCGCGCCTGGGAAAACCTGCGCGTGCTGGCGCCGGGCGATGCCGACTCCTCGTACCGGGCCTGCCGCCCGTTCAGCGCCGACCGCGCCGGTCTGGTGCTCGGCGAGGGCGCCGCGGCGCTGGTGCTGGAGGAATGGGAGCACGCCGTCGCCCGCGGCGCGCCCATTCTCGCCGAACTCGCCGGCTACGGCGCCACCTGCGACCACAGCCATCTGGTCAAGCCGGATGCCGCCGGCCAGGTGCGCGCGATGCGGCTGGCGCTGGCCGGCGCCGGTCTCGCCGCCGACGAGATCGACTACATCAACGCCCACGGCACGGCGACGCGCGAAGGCGACCCGACCGAGGTCGCCGCGCTGAAGACACTCTTCGGCGAACGCGCGGCGACGCTGCCGGTGAGCGCCACCAAATCGACGCACGGCCATCTGATGGGCGCCGCCGGCGCCATCGAGGCGCTGGTCACGGTGATGGCCCTGCACCAGGACACGCTGCCGCCGACCGCCCACCTCGACGCCATCGACGCCGACTGCCGGGGCGTGCGCCACATCGCCGGCGAGGCGCTCGCCGGCACCGGCGCCCGCGCCGCGCTCTCCAACTCCTTCGCCTTCGGCGGCAGCAACGCGGTGCTCGCCTTCCGTTCGCCGCGCGCGCTTTCCCCGCTTTCCTGATTCCGCCGATTTCCTTTCCGAACCCGACCGCCATGACTCAAGTACCGACTCCCGACTTCGACGCACTGCTCAAGGACGTGGCCGAAATCATCGTCTCCGCGCTCAATCTGGAAATGTCTCCGGACGAGATCGTTCCCGACGCACCGTTGTTCGGCGACGGCCTCGGCCTCGATTCGATCGACATCCTCGAAGTGGCGCTGGTCGTCTCCAAGCGCTACGGCTTCCAGCTGAAGGCCGACAACGAGGACAACGTGAAGATCTTCACCTCGCTGCGCACGCTCGCCGCGCACATCGCCGCCCAGCGGACGAAATGAGCGGCCGCCGGCACAATCCGCTCCTCGTCCTGCTCGCCGGCGGCCTCGCCGTCGCCTACGCCGCCCTCGCCCATTACACCAGTCTGGAGCCGCGCAACGCCCACTGGGCGGTGCTGCTTGCCGTCGCACCGCCGCTCGCCATCGGCTTCGGCATGTTGCGCGGTGCCGTCGGCGGCCCGATTCCGTGGTTCTACGCTGTCGCCGCCGTGATCCTCGCCGTCGCCATCTGGCCGACGCTGCAACAGAATGTCGCTGCCGTCTATTTCGCGCAGCATCTCGGCATCAACAGTGCGCTCGGCCTGTTCTTCGGCCAGACCCTGCTGCATGGCCGCCAGCCGCTGTGTACGCACCTGGCCGGCCTCGCGCACGGCGAAATCAGCCCGCGCCTGGCGCGCTATACGCGGCAGGTGACATTGGCCTGGACGGTGTTTTTCTCCGTCGTCGCCGTGGCCTCGGCCGCGCTCTTCGCCTTCGCCCCGCGCGAAATCTGGTCGGCCTTCGCCAACCTGCTGACGATGCCGCTGGTCGGCGCCATGTTCGTCGCCGAAGGCCTCGTCCGCCGCTTCAGGTTGCCGCCGGAAGAACGCCTCGGCCTGCTGGCGACGATCGCCGTCTACCGCCGCTCGATGGCAGCGCGCGGCGACATGGCGCCCTCTCCGCCTTCGCCTCCTTCGCAGTCTTCGCAGATTTCACACTCCGCGCACTCCCCCCGCTCCGTTTCCTGAGCCGGCCATGAATGCCTCCGCCTGTCCGCTGACCGCCCACGACGATCCGGCAGCCATCATTGCCTGGCGGCGTGAGGGGCCGGTGAGCGTCGCCCGCTTCATCGCCGATGCCGAGCGACTGGCCGGATTCCTGTCGGCGTCGCTGCCGCCCGCCGGCCACCTGCTGAACATCTGCCAGGACCGCTACCGGTTCATGGTCGGTTTCGCCGCCTGCCTCATTTCCGGCCGCAGCAGCCTGCAACCGCCGTCGCACGCGCCGGAAACCGTGCGCCAGCTGCTCGACTTCGCCCCCGATACCGTCTGTCTGCACGACGAAGCCGGCGAAATGCCGCTCGCTGGCCTGCTGCCCGCCATCCGCTATCCGGAGCCGCCGGCGGACGAGGCGCGGTCAGCCGGCATCCCCTTCGTCATGCCGCGGATTCCCGCCGACCGCGTCGCCGCCTGCGTGTTCACCTCCGGCTCGACCGGTATGCCGGTGGCGCACGTCAAACGCTGGGGCGCGCTGGTGCGAAACGCCCGCGCCGAAGCCGGGCGCCTCGGCACCGACCGCCAGGGCCATGCCATCGTCGGCACCATTCCCGGCCAGCACATGTACGGCTTCGAGTCGACCGTGCTGCTCTCGCTCCACGGCAACTGCGCGGC
>JAVFAT010000172.1:0-4433 GCA_034002385.1 Azospira sp.
GCTTCAGCCGTCCCTCCTCGGCGCGGGCGCGTTCGAGGGTGTCGAGCTGATCCTGCACGATGAACAGCCAGCCGGCGGCGATGATCGCCGCGAACAGCGCCACCAGCACGAGTATGCGGGGGTCCAGCGGCCAGGCGCCGGGGTCGTTCGACAGCCCGCGGAAGTTGTCGGCGAGGGTACGCAGGTCGATCTTCGGCAGCGTCGGCTTCTTCATTTCTTCGCTCCCGCCGCCCGGGTTGCGGGTTTCGCTCCTGCCTTCGCCGCGTCGACCGTCGCCTCCGGCCGCTTCATGCGCGCGTTCAGGCTGAATTCGCCGACACGCTGCCGGCCCTGCGTCACCGCCTTGATTTCGACCAGCTGCGGCCGCTCGATCCACGGCGAGGCTTCGAGATTGCGCATCAGCACGGAAACCCGCGCGTTCGACTGCGTGTAGCCGCTGATCGAGATGTTGCGGCCGTTCTGTTTCAGGGATTTCAGGTAGATGCCCTCGGGCACCTGCCGGGCGAGTTCGTTGAGCAGATGCACGGCCTCGGCGCGGTCGCCCTGCAGGGATTCGATGATGCGCTTGCGCGCAAGCAGCGCGTCGGTCTGCTGACGCAGGCGCTTGATCTCGGCGATCTGCTTGTCGAGCGTGGCGATCTCCGCCTTCAGGAAGGCGTTGCGGTCTTCCTGGGCCGAGATGTAACCAGCGATGACGCTGTAGCCGAGAAAGACGATCAGCCCGGCGAGCACGGCGATCAGCGCCGACAGCGAGAAGAACTGCTGCCGCCTGGCCTTGCGCCGCTCCTCGCGGTGCGGCAGGAGGTTGATGCGCACGGTCATTCGTCGAACCTCCGTAGCGCAAGGCCGCAGGCGACGAGCAGCGAGGGCGCATCGACGGCCAGGGCGTGCGCCCTCACCCGGTCGGAAAGCGACATGCCGGCGAACGGATTGGCGACGAGGGTTTCGATGCGCGTGCGCTCGGCGACGGCGGCATCGGCCCCGGCCAGCCGTGCGCAGCCGCCGGCCAGCACGATGTGGTGCACCCGGTCGAACTGCGTCGAGGTGAAGAAGAATTGCAGCGCGCGCGCGACTTCCTGGGCCAGGACATCGACGAAGGGCCGCAGCAGTTCAGCCGCGCAACCATCGGGCAGGGTGCCGGCGCACTTGGCGGCCTCCGCCTCGTCGAAGCTCATGCCGTAGCGGCGGGCGATGTCCTGCGTCAGCTGGTTGCCGCCGAAGGCCTGTTCGCGGATGTAGACCGGGGAACCGTTCTTCAGCACGGCGAGATGCGTCGAATTGGCGCCGATGTCGACCAGCGCGACCAGGCGGTCACGCCCCCGCTCCGGCAGCTGCCGCGCGATCAGCGCGAAGGCGGCGAGCGCGGCGGCGGCGTCGACGTCCATGACCAGCGGCTTCAGTCCGGCGCCCTCGGCGACGGCGACGCGATCTTCCACCCGCTCCTTGCGCGAGGCGGCGATCAGCACTTCGATCTCGTCGGGCGAGGAGGGCGCCGGGCCGATCACCTGGAAGTCGAGGTTGACCTCGTCGAGCGGAAAGGGAATGTACTGATTGGCCTCGGACTCGACCTGCGCTTCGAGGTCGTCCTCGCGCAGTCCGGCCTGGACGATGATCTTCTTGGTGATGACCGCCGCCGACGGCAGCGCCATGGCAACGTTGCGGGTCGGCGTGGACAGCCGCTTCCAGGCACGCCTGACCGCTTCGGTACAGGCTTCGAGGCTGGCGATGTTGCCATCGACGACGACATCGCGGGCGAGCGGCTCGATCGCATAGCGGTCGACGCGAAACCCCTCCCGGGGGCCGCCCGAAAGCTCGACCATCTTGATCGCGGATGCGCTGACATCCAGCCCTATCAATGGCCGGGCCTTCGCTCCGAAGATCGGGAGATCAATCCGCAAACCACCGCTCCTGGCAGAATATTCGTTATACAACAATGTGTTATTGCAGATACGCAATAATTCACGTTAAATGCTAGCAACAAGCGTTGGGCATGTAAAGCAATTTGCTCGGCCGGAATGGGTCGCGTACACGACGTATAATCCGCGCCACGCCCGACTCCCCCCGGAAGACCGTCTTGCCCTCCGTACTGCGCTGGATACTGTATCCGCTCGGCTTCGTCGCCGGCCTTGCCGCCATTGGCATCGCCGTGCTTGCCATCGTCCTCGTCCTGACCTACCCCAATCTGCCGTCGCTGGAAGCTCTCACCGACTACCGGCCGAAGATTCCGCTGCGCGTCTACACCGCCGACGGCCACCTCATCGGCGAATTCGGCGAGGAGCGCCGCGACATCGTGCGCATCGGGGACGTGCCGGCGGCAATGAAGCAGGCCATTCTCGCCGCCGAGGACGAGCGTTTCTACCAGCACGGCGGCATCGATACGCTCGGCGTGCTGCGCGCCGCCGCCATGAACCTGACTGCGGGTGGCCGCAAGCAGGGCGCGAGCACGATCACGCAGCAGGTCGCCCGCAATTTCTTCCTGTCCAGCGAAAAGACCTATACGCGCAAGCTCTACGAGGCACTGCTCTCGTTCAAGATCGAACACCATCTGAGCAAGGATCAGATCCTCGAGCTGTACATCAACCAGATCTACCTCGGCCAGCGCGCCTACGGCTTTTCCGCCGCAGCGCAGATCTATTTCGGCAAGCCCCTGAAGGACATCAGCGTCGCCGAGGCGGCAATGCTCGCCGGCCTGCCGAAGGCGCCGTCGGCCTTCAACCCGGTGGTCAATCCGAAACGGGCGAAGATCCGCCAGCAGTACGTGTTGCGCCGGATGCTCGAAATGGGCGCGATCGACGCCGGGCAGCACGACGCGGCGCTGGCACAGGAACTGGTCGTCAAGCGCGAGACGAACGAATACGCGGTGCACGCCGAATACGTCGCCGAGATGGCCCGCCAGATCGCCGCCGAGCGCTACCCCGACGATGTCTACGCACGCGGCCTGCGCGTCTATACGACGATCACCCGGGCCGACCAGGAAGCCGCCCATGACGGGCTGCGCCGTGGCGTCTTCGACTACGACCGCCGGCACGGGCACCGCGGCGCGGAAACCCACGTGGACATGAAGGGAATCACCTCCGACCACGACGAAAAACTCGACGAACTGCTCGCCGACATCGGCGGCAACGCCGATCTCACGCCGGCCATCGTCCTCGACGCGCAGCCGAAACAGGTGCGTGCCTATCGCAAGGGTGGCGACATCATCACGCTGTCCGGCGACGGCCTCCGCTTCGCCGCGCGGATGCTCGACGACAGGGCGCCGCCGACGAAGCGCATCCGGCGCGGCTCGGTGATCCGCGTGCAGAAGGACGACAAGGGCAACTGGCAGCTCACCCAGATGCCCGAGGTCGAGGCCGCCTTCGTTTCCATCGACCCGCAGACCGGCGGCATCCGCGCGCTGGTCGGCGGCTTCGACTTCAACCGCAGCAAGCTCAACCACGTCACGCAGGCCTGGCGGCAGCCCGGCTCCAGCTTCAAGCCCTTCATCTACTCGGCGGCGCTGGAAAAGGGCTACTCGCCGGCCACCATCATCCAGGACGAACCCATCGTCTACCCGGCTTCGGTCACCGGCTCGCAGGCTTGGGAGCCGAAAAACTACGATGGCAAGTACGAAGGCCCGATGACGATGCGCACGGCGCTGGCGAAGTCGAGAAACATGGTCTCGATCCGCATCCTGGAGGCCATCGGCACGCACTACGCGCAGGACTACGCGACGCGCTTCGGCTTCGATGCCGGCCGCCATCCGGCCTACCTGACGATGGCGCTGGGCGCCGGCTCGGTAACGCCCTGGCAGATGGTTTCGGCCTACGCCATCTTCGCCAACGGCGGCTACCGCATCCAGCCCTACATCGTCCGCGAGATCCGCGACGAAAGCGGCGAAATCCTCGCGCAGGCGCAGCCGATGCCGGCTGGCAACGAGGAGTTGCGCGCCATCGACCCGCGCAACGCCTGGCTGATGGACAGCCTGCTGCGCGAAGTGACGATCACCGGCACCGCCGTGCGCGCGACGCGCACGCTCAAGCGCCACGACCTCGCCGGCAAGACCGGCACCACCAACGAACACGTGGACGCCTGGTTCTGCGGCTACCAGCAGACACTGACCGGCTGCGCGTGGATCGGCTTCAGCCAGCCGAAGA
Source organism: Azospira sp. (assembly GCA_034002385.1). Taxonomy (GTDB): domain Bacteria; phylum Pseudomonadota; class Gammaproteobacteria; order Burkholderiales; family Rhodocyclaceae; genus Proximibacter. Next base: position 4,134 of record JAVFAT010000172.1, read on the forward strand.
ACCTCGGCAACAACGAAACCGGCGGTTCCGCCGCGCTGCCGATCTGGATCAATTACATGCAGAAGGCGCTGAAGGGCGTACCGGAATCCATCCCCGAACCGCCCCCGGGGCTGGTGGCCATGGAAGTCCTGCGGCCCGGCGTCGGGCCGGGCAAGGAATATTTCTACCGGGAGAACGTGCCGGAAACGCCGCCGGAGATCCCGGAAAGCGCCTTCGGCCGCGCCGGAACGGAGGCCGCCGACTGAACGTCTGGCGGGCCACTTGCGGGAAAGACGTACTGGCCGGACGGCCGGATGGCGG
>JAVFAT010000173.1:0-4431 GCA_034002385.1 Azospira sp.
GGCCGGCGAACTGGTCGCCGCCGGCGTCGCCGCCATCGTCATGCCCGCCGACGCCACTCTCGTCGCCGCCGTGCTGCCGGTCGCCGAAGCCGCCGGCATTCCCGTCGTCGGCACTATGGCAACGGCCACCGCGCTCGGCGGCCGCGACGACCATTTCTTCCGCAACGTTCCGGATACGGCCGCGCTGGCCGGGCACAGCGTGCGCCACCTGGCGACGAAGCACGGCGTCCGGCGCATCGCGCTGATCCATCGCGCCGACGCGGGTCCCGAGACCGCCGACTGGCTGGCCTCGGCGCGACAGGCCATCGCCGCCGCCGGCGGCAGCCTGGTCGCGGAAATCGCGCTGGCCGGCGAAGACCATGCGACGGCCATCGATTCGGCGCTGGCCCAGGCGCCCGAGGCGCTGTGGCTGATGACCGGCACGAACGACACGGCCCGCCTCGCCGCTCGCCTTGCCGAACGGCGGGAGGCGCAGCGCGACGGACGAGCGCCGCGCCTGCTCGGCATCCTGCCGGCCGCCGGCAAGACGCTGATCGAAACCGGCGGAGTTGCGATCGAAGGCATCGAAATCGCAGCCCCCTTCGACGCCGCCGACGCTTCACCGGAAAACCTGGCTTTCCACAAAGCCTATTCGGCACGCTTCGGCGACACGCCGGACATTCCCGCCATGTTCGCCTACGACGCTACCCGCGTCGTTCTCCAGGCCCTGGGGCGCGGCCACTCGGGCAAGCCTGCGCGGCAGGCGCTGCTCGAACACGGGCCTTATGCCGGCGTGCAGCAGCCGATCGTCTTCGACCGCAAGGGCGATCTCGAACGCGAGCGCATCCACGTCATCGGGGTGCACGAGGGCCGCTTCGTCCGCGCGGACTGAAACCCCATGCGCCTGAAAACCGCAGTCATCCCTCGCCGCAGCGATACGGAAGCACGGAGATTCGCCGCGGAAATCAAGGCGGAAATGCTTGATGCAGCGGCTCATGCAGCAGACGCTTCCATTTCCGATCTTCCTTGCTCCGCCGTCGCCTGCCCGCGCCCTCGCGGTCAACGTTCCCGTCTGCAATCGGGGGTTCCGGAATGAAGAATCCCGCCACCGGAGCGCCGACCGCCGCGGTCATCGGCGGCGGCCCGGCCGGGCTGATGGCCGCCGAAACGCTGGCGGCCGCCGGCATCGACGTCACCGTCTTCGACGCCATGCCTTCGCCGGGCCGCAAGTTCCTGCTCGCCGGCCGTGGCGGCATGAACATCACCCACTCGGAGGCGCCGGAAGCCTTCCTGACCCGCTACGGCAACCGCGCCGGCCACCTGCGCCCGATGCTCGATGCCTTCGGCGCGGACGAGGTGCGTGCGTGGATTCACGGGCTGGGCATCGAAACCTTCGTCGGCAGTTCCGGCCGCGTCTTCCCGACCGGCATGAAATCGGCACCGCTGCTGCGCGCCTGGCTGCAGCGGCTGCGCGCCAGCGGCGTAAGCTTCGCCGTCCGCCACCGCTGGCTCGGCTGGCAGGACGACGGCGGCCTGCGCTTTGCCACGCCGGCGGGCGAAACCGTCGTCCGCCCCCGCATCGTCGTCCTCGCCCTGGGCGGCGGCAGCTGGGCCAGGCTCGGTTCCGACGGCCGCTGGGTCGGCCTGCTGCAGGAGCGCGGCATCCCCGTCGAGCCGCTGCGCCCGGCGAACTGCGGTTTCGACGTGGCGGAGGGCTGGAGCGGGCATTTCATCGAACGCTTTGCCGGCCAGCCAGTGAAGACCGTGGCCGCCCTCCTGCCCGACGGCACGCGGCGGCCCGGCGAATTCACCGTCACCGCCCACGGCATCGAAGGCAGCCTGGTCTACGCACTGTCCGCCGCGCTGCGCGATGCCATCGAGCGCGACGGCGAGGCCGTGCTGCACCTCGACCTGATGCCTGATTGGGACGAGAGCCGCCTCTTCGCCGAGATTTCCCGGCCGCGCGGCGCGCGTTCGCTGGCCAGCCATTTGCAAAGCCGGATCGGGCTGAAGGGCATCAAGGCCGGGCTGCTGCGCGAGGCGCTCGGCAAGGATGGCCTCGACGAGGCGCCGCGTCTGGCGGCGACGATCAAGCGTCTGCCGATCCGCCTGGCCGCGCCGCGCCCGCTCGACGAAGCGATCAGCAGCGCCGGCGGCGTCCGTTTCGAGGCACTCGACGAAGGGCTGATGCTGCGCGACCTCCCCGGCGTCTTCTGCGCCGGCGAAATGCTCGACTGGGAAGCGCCGACCGGTGGCTACCTGCTCACCGCCTGCCTCGCCACCGGCCGCGCCGCCGGCCTCGGCGCCGCGGACTGGCTGTCCCGCCCGGCATGAGGTTTGCAGCCTCAGTGTCGCTGCAAACCCTTCAGCCGACGAGGCAGGCGCGGTTGCGCCCTGCCCGCTTCGCCGCATAGAGGCGCGCATCGGCACGGCGAAAGAGCGGCGCCAGCCCGCCATCGCCGGACTCGACGCAGACGCCGCCGATGGAAAGGGTAACGATGCCGGGAGAGCTGTCCAGGTGCTCGATACCAAGCCGCCGCACGGCATCGACGATGTCGATGGCAACGGATTCGCAGGCCGGCGGCAGGGCGCCTGGAAGAACGACACAGAATTCCTCGCCGCCGTAGCGGGCGGCGAAGGCGGCGGCGGTTCGGCCTCCGGCATTGTTTGCCTCAACCGTGTCGGCAATGGCGCCGGCGACGGCACGCAGGCAGTCGTCGCCGCGCTGGTGGCCGTAACGGTCGTTGTATTTCTTGAAGTGGTCGACGTCGATCATGAGCAGCGCAAACGGCGTCTTTTCGCGCACCGCATCGGCCCAGTGCCGGTCGAGCAGCCAGTCCATGTAACGGCGGTTGACCAGCCCGGTCAGGCCGTCGCGGTTGGCCTGCTCCTCCAGCCGGCGATTGGCCGTGGCCAGACGATGGCGGATGTCGGCAATACGCGCCATGGCCTTCATCCGCGCCTGCAAGACGGCCTCGGGTACCGATTTCGACATGAAGTCGTCGCCGCCCGCCTCGATCGCCGTCACCAGATTCTCGGGCGTGTCGGAAGCGGTGAGGAAGATGATCGGCGTCCACGCCCAGGATTGCGTCGCCTCATGCGCACGGATCAGGTTGGTGGCCTCGAAACCGTTCATCACCGGCATCTCGATGTCCATCAGCACGAGGTCGGGCGGATCCTTGAGGAAGCAGTCCAGAGCCATGCGCCCGTTCTCGGCGATGCTCGTTTCGTGACCAAGGGCGGCCAGGCGCGCGGCCATGACGGCGGCGACGACGCGGCTGTCTTCTGCAATCAGGATTTTCATGCGGCGGAGGAAACGGCGGGACGGAGCGCGGAAGATACCGGAAAATCAGGCCGTCCGCTCATGCCAGCCGGCGCATGACGCTTTCGACATAGGCCGGGCGAAGCGGCTTGAGAATGTAGCCGCGCGCGCCGAGTTTCGCCGCGCGTGCAACGAATTCGCGGTCGGCACAGCCGGTGACCATCACCACCGCCGTCTCCGGGCTGACTTCACGGACCAGCGGCAGCGCATCGAGGCCGTCGAGCACCGGCATATTCACGTCGAGGCAGAGGATCGCCGGCTGCAGGTCGCGTGCCGCCTGCACGGCCTCGGCGCCGTTGGCCACGCTCCTGACGACGCGCAGTCCACACTCTTCGAGCAATCCCTTGAGGACGAGACGCACCGAGGTACTGTCATCGGCGATGACGACCGTCTGCCGCTGGCGGGCGGCTGCCGGCGCAGCCGAGGCAGCCGACGGAGAGGCAGCAGCGGCAGCGGAAGCAAAATCGAAGGCAACCGGCGCTCCGGCGGCGGGCGGCAGCGTATTCGCCCGCGCCCTGGCATCGGCGACCGCCGCCAGTTCGTCAAGCAGTTGCGCCTGGCTGAACGGCTTGCGGATGAAGCCGGAGGCCCCGGCATCGGCCGCCCGCTGCTCGATGCCGGACTCCTCCGAGCCGGTCATGAAAACGACGTCGATGGCTGGCGACAGCGCGTGGATGGCCGCCAGAAGCGTCAGACCATCGCGACCGGGCAGGTGGTAGTCGAGACAGACGAGATCGGGAGCCAGACCGCGCACCGCATCTTCCAGCCCGTCGCCATCGGCAAGGCTGGCGAGCACCTCGTAGCCGGCGCTGGCGCACAGGGCCGTGAGCATCTTGCAGATGCCGGCATTGTCATCGACGATCAGGATCTTCACGCTGCGAAACCTTCATGGCGTCTTGCGCCCGGGTGTCCATGATACCGCCGGAAACAGCACCGTACCTGCGCCGCGAACGAAGAGTGCAATTTCATCGAAAAACGCAACGAACACGGCAAAACGAGGAGAAAAAACCGGTTTTTAACCTTGTTTTCCCTTTTCCGATAAAAAACACCCCCGCACAACATTACCGGATGCGCAGCAAGGGATAAAAAATACACAAACGCATGACATTCCGGCAAAAAAAGCCGAGAAA
>JAVFAT010000174.1:0-4412 GCA_034002385.1 Azospira sp.
CTGGCGCGCGGCACACCGGTGGAGATCGGTGCCTGGATCGACGGCGCCATGCCGGAACGCGCCGAAACCGTGCGCGGCTACGTCCTCGGAATGCACCAGCACTGGCTCGCCGCCCAGGCGCGCGAGGCCGGCGGCAAAACGGCGACGGCCGGCGCCTTCACCATCGAGACGCGCTTTCGCTACAACCCGGAAGTGACCAGCCTGCCGGCGATGGTGCCGGCGGTGATCCCGCTCCTGCTGATGCTCATCCCGGCGATCCTCGCCGCGCTCTCGGTGGTACGCGAGAAGGAACTGGGTTCCATCGTCAATCTCTACGTGACGCCGGTGACGCGCCTGGAATTCCTGCTCGGCAAGCAGTTGCCCTACATCGTGCTGGCCATGCTGAGCTTCCTGCTGCTCGTCCTGCTCGCCATCTTCGTCTTCGGCGTGCCGATCAAGGGGAGCTTCGCCGCGCTCTGCACCGGCGCCCTGCTCTACGTCGCCTCGGCCACCGCCCTCGGCCTCTTCATTTCGGCCTTCATGAAGAGCCAGATCGCCGCCCTCTTCGGCACCGCCCTGCTCACGCTGCTGCCGGCCGTGCAGTTCTCCGGGCTGATCGACCCGGTTTCCTCGCTGACGGGGGCCGGCGCCATGATCGGGCAGGCCTACCCGACGACGCATTTCATCACCATCGCCCGCGGCACCTTCTCCAAGGGGCTTGGCTTCGCCGAGCTCGGCGAAGCCTTCATGCCGCTGCTGATCGCCGTGCCGGTGCTGGTCGGCCTTGGCGCCGCGCTGCTCCGGAAGCAGGAGCGATGACGATGAAGCGCCATCTCGCCAACGTCTTCCACCTCGGCATCAAGGAACTGCGCAGCCTGGCGCGCGATCCGGTGATGCTCGTGCTGATCGTGTATGCGTTCACGTTCTCGATCCACACCGCTGCCACGGCGATGCCGGAGACGCTGAACAAGGCGCCCATCGCCGTCGTCGACGAAGACCGCTCGCCGCTCTCCCGGCGCATCGTCGACGCCTTCTACCCGCCGCTGTTCCTGCCGCCGGTGCCGATCACGCCGGCGGAGATGGACGCCCGCATGGACGCCGGCCTGGACACCTTCGCGCTGCACATCCCCGCCGGCTTCGAGCGCGACGTGCTGGACGGCCGCGCACCGGCGCTACAGCTCAACGTGGACGCGACGCGGATGCGCCAGAGCTTCACCGGCAGCGCCTACGTGCAGAACATCGTCGCCGACGAAGTGGGCGATTTCGTGCGCGGCTACCGCGAAACAGCGGCGCCGCCTGTCGACCTGGCGCTGCGGATGCGCTTCAACCCGGAATTGAACAAGGCCTGGTTCGGCTCGATCATGGAGATCGTCAGCCGCATCACCATGCTCGCCATCATCCTCACCGGCGCCGCGCTGATCCGCGAACGCGAGCACGGCACCATCGAACACCTGCTGGTGATGCCGGTAACGCCCTTCGAGATCATGAGCAGCAAGGTGCTGGCAATGGGGCTGGTGGTGCTCGCCGGCACCTGGCTCTCGCTCACCTTCGTCGTGCGCGGCCTGCTGGCGGTGCCCATCGAAGGCTCGGTCGGCCTCTTCCTCGCCGGCGCCGCCCTGCAACTCTTCGCCACCACCGCGCTCGGCATCTTCCTCGCCACGCTGGCGCGCACCATGCCGCAGTTCGGCCTGCTGCTGCTGATGGTGCTGCTGCCACTACAGATCCTGGCCGGCGGCATGACACCGCGCGAAAGCATGCCCGACGCCGTGCAGTTCATCATGCTCGCCGCACCGAACACGCATTTCGTCATCCTCGCGCAAGGCATCCTCTTCCGCGGCGCCGGCCTCGACGTACTCTGGCCGCAATTCGCCGCCCTCGCCCTCATCGGCACCGCCCTGTTCGCATTCTCGCTGGCACGGTTCCGGAAGACGCTGGCGTCGATGGCGTGAAGGGTGCGGCTTGCCTGGTGATTTCGGCTGCCAAATCCGTTGACAATACTTATTAAATACTTATAGTTTGACGAATGAATGAAATCCATTGGAAACCAAAAGCAGTCAAACAACTGCGCAAGGTGCCTGAACAGGACAATCGCCGGATTCGTACCAGCGTGACTACCGAGTTGTCCGATCTGACTCAGGCGCGGCAAGTCAAGGCGCTGACCAACCACGCCTGCGGCTACCGCTTGCGGGTCGGTGACTACCGGGTGTTTTTCAATGTAATGGACGGCGCGGTGTGCGTCGTCTCGATTGAGGAAGTGAGAAAACGCGATGAACGCACGTATTGAATTCCAGACCATCAACGGGCCGGATGGCACCCCGGCATTCGTCGTGGTTCCCATTGCCGAATTCCGCCGTATGGCGGGGGGCTTCTTGCCCGGTACCCTTCCCAACGCGGTGGTCAATGCGATGTTCGACGGGGGCGTATCGTCCGCGCGCGCCTGGCGCGAACATCTGCGCCTGACCCAGGGCGAAGTTGCAGCCCGGATGGGTATCTCACAAGCGGCATATGCACAAATGGAAGCCGCCAAGCGCCCACGAAAGGCAACCCTGGAGAAGATCGCGGCGGCGTTGGGGCTGTCGGTCGAGCAGTTGGCGGTTTGATTCAGGCATCTGGGCACTCGCAGCGGATCGTGGTCGGCTGTGTGCCACTCTCGAACAGGAGGCAGTGCTGCGCCGTGCCGCTGAGGTGGCCCGCAAGTCACCCCAGGACACAACAAGGTAGCCAGCCGGGCGCGCCTTTTGCCGAGATCCATCAAACAAAGGGGACGCCCCCTTTGTTGTGTGTTCGCTCAGGAAGGGCGCGCAAAACTGCGTCGCCAGGCGCTCGGGCTGACACCGAAGGCCTGACGGAAGTGCAGGCGTAGGGATTTTGGTGAACCAAATCCTGCCCGGCGGCTGATTTCCTCGATTGGCTGAGTGCCGGTTTCAAGCAGGCGCTGGCTGAATGCCAAGCGTTCGGCCAACAGCCATTGCCCCGGACTCATCCCGGTCTGCTGCCGGAAATGCCGGGTCAGGCTGCGCCGGCTGAGCAAGGCGAGTTCGGCCAGACTGTCTAGCGTATACGCCTCATCGAGATGGCCACGCAACCAGTCGAGCAAACCGCTCAGACGATCGCCGCCGGCGCTGGCCGGAACCGGCTGGCTGACAAACTGGGCCTGCCCGCCCTGGCGGTGCGGCGCTACCACCAGGCGCCGGGCAACGCTGTTGGCAACCGTGACACCGTGGGCCTGGCGAACCATGTGCAGGCAACAATCAATGCCCGCAGCCGTGCCGGCAGAGGTGAGTACACGGCCATCCTCGACATAGAGCACATCCGGCTGGACGATGGCGTCGGGATAGCGGCGCGCAAAATCCTCGGCCCAGGCCCAGTGGGTGGTCGCCCGCCGCCCGTCGAGCAGGCCGGCAGCCGCCAGAACATATGCCCCGAGGCAAAGCCCGACGATGCGCGCGCCACGCTGATGCGCTTCGTTCAGCGCCTGCAACAATGCGGCCGGCGGCGTCTCGTTCACATCGCGCCAGCTCGGCACGATGACGGTATCGGCCTCGGCCAGTGCCGCCAGGCCATGCTCGGGGAGCACGCTGAACCCGGCCGTGGTCCGGATCGGCCCCGGCTCGATGCCACAGACACGCAGCTCGCAGGCCGGCAGATCGGGATGACGCTCGCCGAAAACGACACACGGTACCGAAAGATGAAAGGGACTGATCCGGTCGAAGGCCAGCACGGCGACCACGGCAGAGGCACCCATGCAGAAAGCTCCTGCGAGAAATTGGCCCGATTTTACCGGAATTGGTCATTCAGGCCAGTTTCCCCCTGCCGAGGGGGACCTCGTGTAGAAATTTTGGAAACCCGGCTTCAGCGCCGGTAATGGCTGCCTGTCCTGACGGCCAGGTAGATCTCCCGGAGGAACAGGGAGAGCGAGAGGATCATGGCGAACATGGCGGCGACGAACAGCCCGGCAACGGTTTGCGCGAGCTTCGCCGAGAGCATGGCGCCGACGAAGGCGCCGGCGACGACGAGGCAGACCAGCAGCGCGCTGAGCACGGCGAACAGGATCGACAGGTAGACCAGCCGGCTACGCCGCGCGAGCAGGCGCATTTCCTCCCGCGCTTCGTCCGCATCGTCGGTACCGGGGTGACGCAGTTGTTCGCGCACGACGCGTCGCCGGTCGACGATGCGGCCGAGGCGCACGTTCATCGCGTTGATCAGCGTGGCGATCGCCGTCAGCAGGAAGACCGGCGCCACCGCCAGCTGGATGACGTGCGTGATGTCGTCGAGATTCCCGGACATCGGCACTCAGGGCGCCTCGGCCGGCGCGGGCGCGGCGCCGCGTTCGGCGAGTATCCGCTCGATGCATTCATCCTTCGCCCGCCAGGTTTGCTCGATCCAGGCCGCCAGCTGCCGGCGGTAAGCCGCTTCGAGGGCGTCGCTGCCGG
>JAVFAT010000175.1:0-4403 GCA_034002385.1 Azospira sp.
GAGGCCGAGATCGAGGACCTGCTTGGCTTCCTCGAAGAGGAGAAGCTCGACCGCGTCGGCAGCTTTGCCTATTCGCCGGTCGATGGCGCAGTCGCCAATACGCTCGCCGAGGCGATCCCGCAGGAAGTGCGCGAGGAACGCCAGCGCCAGCTGATGGAACTGCAGGAAGACTTCTCCGCCGAATTGATGGCGGCGAAAATCGGCCGCGAGATCGAGGTACTCGTTGACGAAGTCGACGACGAGGGCGCCATTGCCCGCAGTCAGGCCGATGCGCCGGAGATCGACGGCCTGGTCTACCTCGACGGCGTCTTCGACGTCGAACCGGGTGATTTCCTGACTGTGCGCGTGGTGGACACCGACGCGCACGACCTCTACGCCGAGCGCGTCTGACGATGAACGCTTCTCGCGCGTGCGCTTCCCGCAGTTTCCCCGGCGGGGTACCGACGGCCCTTGGAACGGCCTGCTGGCAGGCCTGACGCGATGAAGATCGGCATTGCCCTCGGTTCCGGCTCGGCGCGCGGCTGGGCGCACATCGGCGTGCTGCGCGCGCTGGCCGGGATGGGCGTGAAGCCCGACATCGTCTGCGGCACCTCGATCGGCGCCTTTGTCGGCGCCGCGCACGCCGACGGCGACCTCGGCAGCCTGGAGGATTGGGTACGCACGCTCTCCTGGCAGGAAGTGGTCGGCTTCTTCGACGTTGGCGTGCGCGGCGGGCTGATCAAGGGCGACAAGCTGATCGCTTTCTTCGCCCGCCACTTCGTCGACCGCGATTTCCACGATCTGCCGCAGCCCTTTGCCTGCGTCGCCACCGACCTGGTCAGCGGCCGCGAGGTCTGGCTGAAGGAAGGCAGCGTCGCCAGCGCCGTGCGCGCATCGATCGCGCTGCCCGGACTGTTTTCGCCGCAACTACGCGATGGCCGCCTGCTGGTCGACGGCGGTCTGGTCAATCCGGTGCCGGTGTCGTTGTGCCGGGCGCTCGGTGCCGATCTCGTGATCGCCATCGACCTTGGCTCCGACCTGGTCAGCCAGCGCTTCCGCGAACCGCCGCCAGCGCCGCCGGCCTCGGTCTGGCGGCAGCGCCTCGGCCAGCTCTTCGGCCGGCCGCCCGAGGGCGTGGAAGGCAACGGCAATGGCGGCCCGTCGCTGCTCGACGTCGTCGCCGGCAGCATCAACATCATGCAGTCGCGCATCGCCCGCAGCCGGCTCGCCGGCGAACCGGCCGACGTGCTCATCATGCCCCGGCTCGCCCAGGTCGGCCTGCTCGATTTCCACCGTGGCGACGAAGCCATCGACGAAGGCATGGAAGCGGTGCGCGTGATGCAGCCGGCCATCCTGCGCGCGCTGGAGCGGGCATGAGCGCCGGCGGCAGGCGGCCCGTTGCCGCTCTTCGTTCCGTTCGTTCCTTTCCTGCCATCTCGCGGGCGGGCAGGGAGGCCTTCCGGTGAGTGCGCTCGTCGATTCCCTACGCGCGCTCGTCGGCGACGGCAACGTCCTCACCGGCGAGGCGATGGCGCCGCAGCTTGTCGACTGGCGCGGCCGCTACCGCGGTGCCGCCCACTGCGTCGTCCGACCCGGTAGCACCGCCGAGGTCGCCGCCGTCGTCCGCGCCTGCGCCGAAGCCGGCGCACCCATCGTGCCGCAGGGTGGCAACACCGGCCTGTGCGGCGGCGCCACGCCGGACGCGACGGGAAACGCGGTGCTCGTCTGCCTCGGACGGATGAACCGCATCCGCGACATCGACCCCGACAACGACACGCTCACCGCCGAGGCCGGCTGCACGCTTGCCGCCGTGCAGGCCGCCGCCGCCGGCCGACTGTTTCCGCTGGCGCTCGCTTCCGAAGGCTCGGCGCAGATCGGCGGCAACCTGTCGACCAACGCCGGCGGCGTGCAGGTGCTGCGCTACGGCAACGCGCGCGAGCTCACGCTCGGGCTGGAGGTCGTGCTGCCCTCCGGCGAAATCTGGAACGGCCTGCGCGGCCTGCGCAAGGACAACACCGGCTACGACCTGAAACACCTCTTCATCGGCGCCGAGGGCACGCTCGGCATCATCACCGCGGCGACGCTGAAGCTTTTTCCGCTGCCGCGCGTGCACGCCACGGGCTGGGTCGCGCTCGCTTCGCCGGCTGCGGCTATCGGCCTGCTCGGCGACCTGCGCGACGAATTCGGGCCGCTGTTGACGGCCTGCGAACTGATCTCCGACGTCGCGCTCGACTTCGTCCTGCGGCACATGCCGGGCAGCGTGCGGCCGCTCGGGGCAAGCCCCTGGCATCTGCTCGTCGAGCTTTCTTCCGGTGGTGACGCCGACCTGCAATCCCGGCTCGAAGCCTGGCTGGCCGGACGCCTCGGCGCCGGCGCGTGCAGCGACGCGGTGGTGGCGCCAAGCGCCGCCCAGGCCCGCCGGTTGTGGGCGCTGCGCGAGAACATTTCGGAAGCGCAGAAGCGGGAAGGCATCAGCATCAAGCACGACATATCGCTGCCGATCTCGCGCCTGCCGGTCTTCCTCGAACAGGCCGGCGCGGCCTTGGCGGCGGCCTTTCCGGGGTTGCGCACGGTCGCCTTCGGCCACGTCGGCGACGGCAACCTGCACTACAACCTGTCGATGCCGGAAGCCGGCGACAACACCGCCTTCATCGCCGCGCAGCCGACGGTGAACCGCATCGTGCACGACCTGGTGCACGCGCACGGCGGCAGCATCAGCGCCGAACACGGCCTCGGCCAGTTGAAGCGCGAGGAAATCCTGCGCTACAAGAGCACGGTCGAAATCGAATTGATGCGCGCGCTGAAACGTGCGCTCGATCCGCTGGGGCTGATGAATCCCGGAAAGGGGATCGGTTAGTCCCACCGCATTTTCTGTCATTGCCGCCAGGGTCGGGAGGATGTCTGGCCGTGACGGCCATGCCGCTAATGGACACAGAGGGAAAAACGCGCCCCGAGTGAGGCAGTGCGGGAAGGGATTGGACGCTACCAGTCTGGAAGGCGAGAAGCCGAGGGAAGCTGATTCCCGATCACGATGGTGCAAACGGGTTGAATACATCCACCCCGAGTGCATTGAAATCGGCCACATTGCGGGTGGCGACGGTCAGTCCGTGCACGACCGCTGTGGCGGCAATCATGGCGTCCTCATACAGCGTGTCGGACTTGCGGTGCATCAACCGGGCCCAGGCCCGGAATATGGCGGCGTCCATAGGCAGGACGTTGCATGAGCTGGCCAGCAGGTCGAGCCATGCCTCAATTTCAAGTGCCTTCTGCACATCCTGTTCGCGCGTCAGCTCGATACCCGCCTGGATTTCGCCCATGCTTACCGCCGACACGTACAACTGCGCGTCATCCAGCGATTCCAGCCAGGCGACTGCCCCGCCATGCGGGCGCGGCTTGCGCAGTTCGGAGACGACATTCGTATCCAGCAGATAGCGCGGTGTCACAGCAGGGGTTCCGGTGCACGGCGTTTCGCTTTGCCACGCGTGGGCGCGAACATCTCCGTACGCGCCGTATCGGCAAGCAACAACTGCTTCAAGGAGGGGCGCGCAGAAGACTGCAAACGTCGCCACTCACCCACCGGCAACAGGACGGCCGCCTCGGCCCCGCGTCGGGTGACCATCTGCGGGCCTTCTTCCAGGCAAGCATCGAGAAACTCGCTGAATTTGGCCTTGGCGTCTTGTACGGACCACGTGTGCATGACTTTCTCACATAGATGACTAGTTAGATGACTAGCCTAGTTGGCTCCGAAGGTGCTGTCAATTTTCAGGATGGCACGAGAAAAGGAAAGTGCGCGTCAATCATTCGAACTTCCGTGCTTCCGTGGAATGCCATGAATGCATTCATTTCATTGTTTTGAATGCAGATTCGCAAGGGGAGGTCATGCCGCCAATGGCTGCAGGGGAAAAAAGCGACCGAGCGTGGCGCTGTGCTGGAAGGAATTGGACGGTTCCAGTCCGGGAGTGAAAAACCGAGGGAAGCTCGGAATTCAGCGGGAATGTGATTTGCTTTCAAGCCGTTGCAGCGTTTTCACCAGTTCCGCCACCGACATCCAGACAATTACGCAAGGTTATCTCGACTTTCTCGACAGCCTCGACATCACTGCCACCTATGTCGTCGACAAGATGCCGCACAACTTCGAGAAGCTTGGTCTCATCGCCTTGTGCTTCCCGCAGGCAACGATCCTGCACGTCGAGCGCGATCCTGTTGATACCTGCTTGTCCTGTTACTTCCAGAATTTCTCCAACGACCGGCACGGCTACAGCGATGATCTGGCCGATCTCGGGAGGCATTACCTGTATTAGTCGCCCCTGCAAAATTCACCCCGAGCACGCCAACGCGCGGTAGCGATCGGCGGAGGATCTCGCCGACGGTGCCGCGAGCGCACCAGGACGCAGGAGTGCGATAACGGCCGCAATCGCTCGCCC
>JAVFAT010000176.1:0-4399 GCA_034002385.1 Azospira sp.
GTGCTCGGCCTCGTCCATCACCGCGGCGACGTGCAGCAGCGCCTTCGACGGGATGCAGCCGACGTTCAGGCAGACGCCGCCGAGCGTCGCGTAACGCTCGACGATGACGGTCTTGAGGCCGAGGTCGGCGGCGCGGAAGGCGGCCGAGTAGCCGCCGGGGCCGGCGCCGAGGACGAGCATGTCGCACTCGATGTCGGCGCTGCCGGCGTGGCTGGCGGCGGCGGGCGCGGGCGCGGGTGCGGGTGCGGGTGCGGCAATCGGCGCCGCCGGCGCGGCAGCGGGGGCCGGGGCGGTCGCTGCCGGAGCGGGCGCCGATGCCGCAGCACCCGCAGCCGCCTCCACCTTGATCAGCAGCGAACCTTCCTTGACGCGGTCGCCGAGCTTGACCAGCACTTCCCGGACGACGCCGGCGGTCGAGGACGGCACGTCCATCGTCGCCTTGTCCGACTCCAGCGTGACGATCGCATCGTCCACCTTGATCGTGTCGCCGACCTTGACGAACAGGTCGATGACCGGCACGTCGTCGAAATCGCCGATGTCCGGAACCTTCACTTCAATGAGTTGGCTCATCGTCGGCTCCTTAAACGATCATGCGGCGCATGTCGGCGAGCAGCTGCGCGACATAGACGTTGAAGCGGGTGGCCAGCGCGCCGTCGATCACGCGGTGGTCAGCGGTCAGCGAGAGCGGCAGGATCAGGCGCGGCACGAAAGCTTTGCCGTCCCACACCGGCTTCATCGCCGATTTGTTGACGCCGAGGATGGCGACTTCCGGCGCGTTCACGATCGGCGCGAAGTAGGTGCCGCCGATGCCGCCCAGCGACGAGATGGTGAAGCAGGCGCCCTGCATGTCGGCCGGCTTCAGCTTGCCGTCACGCGCCTGCTTGGCGAGGTCGCCGGATTCCTGCGCGATCTGCAGCACCGACTTCTGGTCGGCGTTCTTGATCACCGGCACGACCAGGCCGTTCGGGGTGTCGGCAGCGAAGCCGATGTTGAAGTACTTCTTCAGCACCAGGCTCATTTCGCCATTTTCGGCCGTCGTTAGCGAGCTGTTGAACTCGGGGAACTTCTGCATCGCCTTGACGCAGGCCTTGATGAGGAAGGCGAGCATGGTCAGCTTGGCGCCGGATTTCTCATTCTCCTTGTTCAGCTGCACGCGGAAGGCTTCGAGGTCGGTGATGTCGGCGTCCTCGTGATAGGTGACGGCCGGGATCATCACCCAGTTGCGCGACAGGTTCTGGCCGGAAATCTTCTTGATGCGCGACAGCGGCTGAACTTCGATCGGGCCGAACTTCGAGAAGTCGACCTTCGGCCAGGGCAGCAGATCAAGGCCGCCACCGAGGCTGGCGCCACCGGCGGCTGCCGGCGGTGCGGTGAGCACGCCCTTGACGAAGGCGGTGACGTCTTCCTTGAGGATGCGTCCCTTCGGGCCGGTCGCCGGCACCTTGGCGAGGTCGACGCCGAGTTCGCGGGCGAAGGCGCGCACCGACGGACTGGCGTGCGTCTTGCTGCCAACCGGCAGCGTCGGGGCGATTGCGGCGGCGGCTGGGGCTGGTGCGGCGGGTGCCGGTGCGGCTGCTTGCGCAGCGATCGCCGGCGCGGCAGCGGCCACCGCCGCAGCCGGTGCCGGTGCCGGTGCCGGTGCCGGTGCCGGTGCGGCCACGCCTCCGGCCGCTTCGACCACAACGATGACCGAACCTTCGGACACCTTGTCGCCGAGCTTGACCTTCACTTCCTTGACGACGCCGGCGGCCGACGACGGCACGTCCATCGTCGCCTTGTCGGATTCGAGCGTCACCAGCGCGTCGTCGACCTTCACCGTGTCGCCGACCTTGACGAAGATGTCGATGACCGGCACCGAATCGAAGTCGCCGATGTCCGGAACCTTGACTTCAGTGAGGAGGGAGGAGACAGGAGACAGGAGCGGGGCCGGAGCGGGTTTTTGCTCCTCACTCCTCACTCCTTTCTCCTCACTGGCGGCGCCGGCCTCCACGGTGACGACGACGCTCCCTTCGGAGATCTTGTCGCCCAGTTTCACGCGGACTTCCTTGACCACGCCGGCGACGGACGACGGCACGTCCATCGTCGCCTTGTCCGATTCGAGCGTGACCAGCGCGTCGTCGACCTTGACCACGTCGCCCGGTTTGACGAATACCTCGATCACCGGAACGTCTGAAAAGTCGCCGATGTCCGGAACCTTCACTTCCACGATATTGCTCATGTCGGTTCCTCCTCAGACGCTCATCGGGTTCGGCTTGTTGACGTCGATCCCGTACTTGAGGATCGCCTTGGCCACCTTGCCGCGTTCGATTTCGCCGTCGTCGGCGAGCGCCTTCAGCGCGGCCAGCGTGATCCAGCGGCGGTCCACCTCGAAGAAGTGGCGCAGCTTCTCGCGCGTGTCGGAGCGGCCGAAGCCGTCGGTGCCGAGCGTGACGTAGCGGCGATTGACGAAGGGGCGGATCTGCTCGGAGAACAGGCGGATGTAGTCGGTGGCGGCGACGACCGGGCCGCGCGTGTCGTTGAGGCAGTTCTCGACGTGCGACAGCTTCGGCTTCTCGGCCGGGTTGAGCAGGTTCCAGCGCTGCACGTCGTTGCCGTTCCTCGCCAGTTCGTTGAACGACGGGCAGCCCCACAGGTCGGCGTCAACGCCCCAGTCCTGCTTGAGCAGTTCGGCGGCGGCGATGACCTCGCGGAAGATGGTGCCCGAGCCGAGCAGCTGCACGCGCGGGGCGGCCTTCTTGCCATCGGCGACGGCGCCCTTCCGGAACAGGTACATGCCCTTCAGGATGTCCTGTTCGACGCCGGCTGGCATTTCCGGATGCTCGTAGTTCTCGTTCATCACGGTCAGGTAGTAGAAGACGTCCTCCTGCTCCTGGTACATGCGGCGCAGGCCGTCCTGGACGATGACGGCGACTTCGTACTGGAAGGTCGGGTCGTAGCTGACACAGTTCGGCACCAGGCTGGCGAGGATCAGGCTGTGGCCGTCCTCGTGCTGCAGGCCTTCGCCGTTCAGCGTCGTGCGGCCGGCGGTGCCGCCGATCAGGAAGCCGCGCGCGCGCTGGTCGCCGGCGGCCCAGACGAGGTCCAAGGTGCGCTGCAGGCCGAACATCGAGTAGCAGATGTAGAACGGGATCATCTGCACGTTATGCACCGAGTAGGCGGTGGCGGCGGCGATCCAGTCGCTCATCGCGCCGGCTTCGTTGATGCCTTCCTGCAGCACCTGGCCGGTCTTCGACTCCTTGTAGAACATCAGCTGGTCGTGGTCTTCCGGCACGTAGTTCTGGCCCTGCTGGTTCCAGATGCCGACGGCGCGGAACATGCCCTCCATGCCGAAGGTGCGCGACTCGTCCGGGACGATTGGCACGACGTGCTGGCCGACCTGCTTGTCCTTCAGGAGCATGTTCATGATGCGCACGATGGCCATCGTCGTCGACAGCTCGCGGCCTTCGCCGGAGGCCTTCAGCAGGGCGGCAAAATTGTCGAGTTGCGGCACCGGCAGCGGTTCGGCGCGGCGGCGCCGCTGCGGCAGGTAACCGCCGAGCGCGGCCCGGTGCTCCTGCATGTATTTGTATTCCGGCGAATCCTCGGCAAATGTCAGGTAGGGGAGTTCGTCGATCTGCTCGTCGGTTATCGGCAGCAGGAAGCGGTCGCGGAAACGCTTGATCTGCTCGCGGTCCATCTTCTTCTGCTGGTGCGAGATGTTCATCGCCTCGCCGGCACCACCCATGCCGTAGCCCTTGATGGTCTTGGCGAGAATGAGCGTCGGTTGGCCCTTGTGTTCGATGGCGGACTTGTAGGCGGAGAAGATCTTGAAGATGTCGTGGCCGCCGCGGTTCAGGCGCCAGATCTGGCTGTCGGTCCAGTCCGCCACCAGTTCCTTCAGTTCCGGCGTGTTGAAGAAGTGCTCGCGCACGTAGGCGCCGTCCTTGGCCTTGAAGGTCTGGTACTCGCCATCGACGCATTCCATCATGCGCTTCTTGAGGATGCCCTTCTTGTCGCGGGCGAACAGCGCATCCCAGTGCGTGCCCCAGATCAGCTTGATGACGTTCCAGCCGGCACCGCGGAATTCCGATTCCAGTTCCTGGATGATCTTGCCGTTGCCGCGCACCGGGCCGTCCAGCCGCTGCAGGTTGCAGTTGATGACGAAGATCAGGTTGTCGAGCTTTTCACGGCCGGCCATGCCGATGGCGCCGAGCGATTCGACCTCGTCGGTCTCGCCGTCGCCGAGGAAGGCCCACACCTTGCGCTGGCTGGCCTTTTCGGCGTCGATCAGGTTGCGCGAGGCGAGGTATTTCATGAAGCGGGCCTGGTAGATGGCCTGGATCGGGCCGAGTCCCATCGAGACGGTGGGGAACTGCCAGAAGTCCGGCATCAGCCAGGGGTGCGGGTAGGAGGAGATGCC
>JAVFAT010000177.1:0-4373 GCA_034002385.1 Azospira sp.
AGGAGTTCATCTACCGCACCGGCGTCGGTATGCGCGCCATCTTCTCCGCCGCCCGGCAGGGCGAGCCGGCGCGGCTCATCTACACCGACGGCGAGGACGAAAAGGTGCTGCACGCGGTGCAGATCATCATCGAGGAGCGTCTCGCCCGTCCGATCCTCATCGGCCGCCCCGAGGTCATCGGGATGCGCCTGGAAAAGCTCGGCTCGCGCCTCGTCGCCGGCAAGCACTTCGAGATCGTCAATCCGAACCAGGACGAGCGCTACAAGGAATGCTGGACGGCTTACCACCAGCTGATGAAGCGTCACGGCGTCACCGTTGACGTCGCCAAGGCGCGTCTGCGCCAGGATACGACGATCATCGGCGCCATGCTGCTCCACCTCGGCTACGCCGAAGGCATGATCTGCGGCATGTCCGGGCGCTTTGCGCACCACCTGCGCCAGGTCGAGGAAATCATCGGCAAGGCGCCGGGCGTGAAGACGATGGCGGCAATGAACCACCTGCTGCTGCCCGGCCGCGCGCTGTTCATCTGCGACACGCACGTGAACGAAAACCCGAGCGCCGGCGAGCTGGCCGAGATCGCGCTGCTTGCCGCCGCCGAGGTGCACCGTTTCGGCATCCAGCCGAAGGTGGCGATGCTCTCGCATTCCAACTTCGGTTCCTCGGCCTCGGCCTCGGCGAAGAAGATGGCGGAGGCCACCCGCCTGCTGCGCGAGCTGGCGCCGGAGCTGGAGGCCGATGGCGAGATGCACGGCGACACCGCTCTTTCGCAGGACATCCGTGACTGTTGCGACCCCGATTCGCCGCTCAAGGGCGAGGCCAACCTGCTCGTCATGCCCAACCTGGATTCCGCCAACATCAGCTACAACCTGCTCAAGATGACCGGCGGCGAAGGCGTCACCATCGGCCCCATCCTGCTCGGTGCGGCCCGGCCGGTGCATGTGCTGACGGCGACGGCGACCGTGCGCCGCCTGGTGAACATGACCGCGCTGACGGTGATCGAAGCGCGCCAGCAGAAGCAGGAGGCGGCTGCCCGCTGAGACATCGGCCGTCCGGCGAAATCGGGTAGAATCGCCGGATACCGTACAAAATCAGTCGGGTATTTCTGGAGCGAGAAAATGGCTGTTACCGCCGAGGCCGTGAAGGCCGTCCTGCAGGGTCTCATCGATCCCGATACGAAGAAGGACTACGTTGCCGGCAAGGCGGCGAAGAACATCAAGGTCGATGGCGACGACGTCTCCTTCGACATCGAACTGGGCTACCCGGCCCGGTCGCGGATCGATGCCATCCGCCGGCAGGTGATCGACGCCGTCAAGGCGCTTCCGGGCGTCGGCAACGTCAGCGCCAACGTGTACGTGAAGATCGTCTCGCACGCGGTGCAGCGCGGGCTGAAACCCTTGCCGGGCGTGAAGAACATCATCGCCGTGGCCTCGGGCAAGGGCGGTGTGGGAAAAAGCACGACGGCAGTGAACCTGGCGCTGGCGCTGGCGCAGGAAGGCGCCACGGTCGGCATTCTCGACGCCGACATCTACGGCCCCTCGCAGCCGCAGATGCTCGGCCTGGCCGGCCGGCAGCCGGAATCGCACGACGGCAAGTCGATGGAACCGCTGGAAGCCTACGGCGTGCAGGCGATGTCGATCGGTTTCCTGATCGACGTCGAGACGCCGATGGTCTGGCGCGGCCCGATGGTCGTGCAGGCGCTGGAGCAGATGCTCAACGACACCAACTGGAAGGATCTCGACTACCTCGTCGTCGACATGCCGCCGGGCACCGGCGACACGCAGCTGACGCTGGCGCAGAAGGTGCCGGTGACCGGCGCGGTGGTCGTCACCACGCCGCAGGACATCGCGCTGATCGACGCCCGCAAGGGCCTGAAGATGTTCGAGAAGGTGAGCGTGCCGATCATCGGCATCGTCGAGAACATGAGCATCCACGTCTGCTCGAACTGCGGCCATGCCGAGCACATCTTCGGCGCCGGCGGCGGCGAGGCGATGTGCAAGGACTACAAGGTCGAGTTCCTCGGTTCGCTGCCGCTGGAACTGAATATCCGCGAGATGGCCGATTCGGGCAAGCCGACGGTGGTCGGCGCGCCGGATTCGAAGGCCGCCGACATCTACCGCACGATCGCCCGCCGCGTCGCGGTCAAGGTTGGCGAGACGGCGAAGGACATGTCGGCGAAGTTCCCGACCATCGTCGTGCAGAACACCTGAGCGGGCTGCGCTCATCCGCTGCCGCATCCGCCTTCCGGCAAACGGGGGGATGCGGCCTTTTTTCGTTGTCGGGGCCGGCGCCAGTCCGTTGATTTTCCGATGTATTCGACCCGGCCGGCGAATCTCCGGCGGCAAAGCGCCCGGCGTGCGTTTTCTGCCCTAAAATAGCCGCCTTTATTTTCCCGGCACACGGAACGAGCGCCCATGTCCATCAAGTCCGACAAGTGGATCCGCCGCATGGCGGCAGAGCACAAGATGATCGAGCCGTTCTCGCCCGAGCTGGTGCGCGAGGCGAACGGGCAGAAGATCGTCTCCTACGGCACGTCGAGCTACGGTTACGACATCCGCTGCGCCGACGAATTCCGGGTGTTCACCAACATCAACTCGACCATCGTCGATCCGAAGAACTTCGATCCGAATTCCTTCGTCGAGGTTTCCGGCAAGGGCTACTGCGTGATTCCGCCGAACTCGTTCGCGCTGGCGCGCACCGTCGAGTACTTCCGCATCCCGCGCAGCGTGCTCACCGTGTGCCTGGGCAAGAGCACCTACGCGCGCTGCGGCATCATCGTGAACGTGACGCCGTTCGAGCCGGAGTGGGAAGGCTACGTGACGCTGGAGTTCTCGAACACGACGCCGCTGCCGGCCAAGATCTACGCTGGCGAGGGCTGCGCACAGGTGCTGTTCTTCGAGTCCGACGAAGTCTGCGAGACTTCGTACAAGGATCGCGGCGGCAAATACCAGGGCCAGGTCGGCGTCACGCTGCCTAAAATCTAGTGAGGAGCAAGGAGTGAAGCGTGAGGAGGAAAACCTCGCGGCGCACTCCTCTCTCCTTTCTCCCAACTCCTCACGGGCTTCCCTATGCGCTTCCACTTCCCGGTCATCATCATCGACGAGGACTTCCGCTCGGAA
The DNA here is from genome assembly GCA_034002385.1 of Azospira sp. Lineage (GTDB taxonomy): Bacteria > Pseudomonadota > Gammaproteobacteria > Burkholderiales > Rhodocyclaceae > Proximibacter. The sequence goes on from JAVFAT010000177.1 coordinate 3,117, forward strand.
AACGCCTCCGGCCTCGGCATCCGCGCGCTGGCGGAGGCGATCGGGAAGGAGGGCATGGAGGTGCTCGGGGTCACCAGCTACGGCGACCTCTCGTCGTTCGCGCAGCAGCAGTCGCGCGCGTCGTGCTTCATCCTGTCGGTCGATGACGAGGAACTGGTCAACGAACACGACGAGACGATTGCCGAGTTGCGCGCCTTCGTCGAGGAAATCCGCTGCAAGAACGCCGAGATCCCGATCTTCCTGCACGGCGAAACGCGCACCTCGCGGCACATCCCGAACGACATCCTGCGCGAGCTGCACGGGTTCATCCACATGTTCGAGGACACGCCGGAGTTCATTGCCAGGAACGTCGTGCGCGAAGCCAAGGCCTACCTCGATTCGCTGCCGCCGCCGTTCTTCCGCGCGCTGACGCACTACGCGGCCGACGGCTCGTATTCCTGGCACTGCCCCGGCCACTCGGGCGGCGTCGCCTTCCTGAAATCGCCGGTCGGCCAGATGTTCCACCAGTTCTTCGGCGAGAACATGCTGCGCGCCGACGTCTGCAACGCCGTCGAGGAACTCGGCCAGCTGCTCGACCACACCGGCCCGGTGGCGGCTTCGGAGCGCAACGCCGCGCGCATCTTCAACTGCGATCATTTGTACTTCGTCACCAACGGCACCTCGACGTCGAACAAGATCGTCTGGCACTCCACCGTGGCGCCGGGCGACATCGTCGTCGTCGACCGCAACTGCCACAAGTCGGTGCTGCACGCGATCATCATGACCGGCGCGATTCCGGTATTCCTGATGCCGACGCGCAACAACTTCGGCATCATTGGCCCGATCCCGAAGAGTGAATTCTCGTGGGAGAGCATCCAGAAGAAGATCGCCGCCAACCCCTTCGCCGCCGACAAGAACGCCAAGCCGCGCGTGCTGACGATCACCCAGTCGACCTACGACGGCATCCTCTACAACGTCGAGGAAATCAAGGCCGAGCTCGACGGCAAGATCGACACGCTGCACTTCGACGAGGCCTGGCTGCCGCACGCGGCCTTCCACGATTTCTACGGCGACTACCACGCCATCGGTGCCGACCGGCCGCGCTGCAAGGAGTCGATGGTCTTCTCGACGCAGTCGACGCACAAGCTGCTCGCCGGTTTGAGCCAGGCCTCGCAGATCCTGGTGCAGGACTCGGAGGGTCGCAAGCTCGACCGCGACGTGTTCAACGAGGCCTACCTGATGCACACCTCGACCTCGCCGCAGTATTCGATCATCGCC
>JAVFAT010000178.1:0-4368 GCA_034002385.1 Azospira sp.
ACGGCCCACACCTTGCGCTGGCTGGCCAATTCGGCGTCGATCAGGTAGCGCGAGGCGAGGTATTTCATGAAGCGGGCCTGGTAGATGGCCTGGATCGGGCCGAGTCCCATCGAGACGGTGGGGAACTGCCAGAAGTCCGGCATCAGCCAGGGGTGCGGGTAGGAGGAGATGCCGTTGCCGTCGACTTCCTGCCGGAAATTGTCCAGCTGTTCCTGCGACAGGCGGCCGAGCATGAAGGCGCGCGCATAGATGCCGGGAACCGAGTGGCCCTGGAAGAAGATCAGGTCGCCGTCGTGCTTTTCGGAAGGCGCGTGCCAGAAATGGGTGAGGCCGACGTCGTAGAGCACGGCGGCGGATGCGAAGGAGGCGATGTGGCCGCCGACGTTGGTGTGCTTGTTGGCGCGCACCACCATGGCCATCGCGTTCCAGCGCACGTAGTTGTGAATCTTGATCTCGATGTCGGCGTTGCCGGGGTAGGTCGGCTGCTGATCCACCGGGATGGTGTTGATGTATTCGGTGTTGGCGCTGTAGGGAATGTCGATGCCGCGCTCGCGCGCCTGGCCGATCAGATCCTCGATCAGGAAGTGCGCCCGCTCGGCGCCCTCGCTGACGATGACGCCATCCAGCGCATCGCGCCATTCCTGGGTTTCTTGCGGGTCGAGATCGGCCGCACCGGGGTTCTCGGTTTGAGCTGCCATGGGGTGTCTCCAGTGTGTGAAGTGTTCTTGTGCCGACGGCCGGGTAGGCGGCGGCGCCCAGGTGCCTGGCGCGAAGGTCGGGTCGCGACCGGCCAAGCTTAATACGGCGCGTCCTTTCTTGGTGCTGCGCCGCATCATTATTTTTCATATGGCGGGACAGACGTTCGCCATGCGAAAAATTAACCGCAAGAGCCATCGCTGTCAAGGGCGTGCATCCATTGATCTGCATCAACGAGGACGTGTTACGGAAACGTTATTTTCGCCTGTCGTTTTTGAACCATATTCGAACCCATATCCACGAGCGAGGAAATTCCATGGCGGCAGTGATGCCTGCGCCGGCCGAGAGCCGGCTCCTGATGTCCGGCAACGAGGCGGTGTCGCGCGCCGTCTGGGAGTCCGGCGTGCGCGTTGCGGCTGCCTATCCGGGTACGCCAGCGACCGAGATGCTGGAAGTGATCTCCACCTATCCCGACCTCTACGCGGAATGGGCAGTCAACGAGAAGACCTCGCTGGAAATCGCCTTCGGTGCCGCGATGGCCGGCTCGCGTGCCTTCTGCGCGATGAAGCACGTCGGCCTGAACGTTGCCTCCGACGCGCTGATGACGCTGACGCTGACCGGCGTCGCCGGTGGCCTGGTCATCGCCGTCGCCGACGACGTCGGCCTCTCCTCCTCACAGAACGAGCAGGATTCCCGCTTCTGGGGCCGCTTCGCGCACGTGCCCATCCTGGAACCGGCCGATTCGCAGGAAGCCTACGAACAGACGAAGTTCGCCTTCGAACTCTCCGAGCGTTTCCAGACGCCGGTGATCCTGCGCATGACGACGCGCATCTGCCACGTGAAGGGGCTGGTTACCGTCGGCGAGCGTGTGCCGCACGTCGCCGCCGGCTTCAAGAAGGATGCCGCGCGCTGGGTGATGGTGCCGGGTGCCGCTCAGAAGCGCATTCCGCTGATGTTCCAGCGTGAGGACGATCTGCGCGCCGAGGCCGAAATCTCGCCGCTGAACTTCGTCGATGCCGGCAGCGACAAGCGCGTTGGCTTCATCACGTCCGGCCCGGCCTACATGCATATCAAGGAGGCCTATCCGGACGCGCCGGTGCTCAAGCTCGGCCTTTCCTGCCCGGCGCCATTCGAAAAGATTCGCGCCTTCGCGGCAACGGTCGAGCAGTGCGTCGTCGTCGAGGAAGTCGAGCCGCTGCTCGAAACCGAGATCAAGGCGCAGGGCATCAAGGTGATCGGCAAGGAAATCCTGCCGCGCCAGGGCGAACTGGCGCCGCACGTGCTGAAGCCGGCCATCGGCCGTCTGCTCGGCGAGGAAGTCGCCGAACCCGAGAAGAAGCCGGCGCGCGCCGTCGCGCCGCTGCCGGTGTTTCCGCGCCCGCCGACGATGTGCGTGGCCTGCCCGCACCTCGGCGTCTATTACACACTGGCGCAGCTCCGGAACATCACCATCTCCGGCGACATCGGCTGCTACACGCTCGGCTTCGGCCACCCGTGGAACGCGCTCGACGCCTGCATCTCGATGGGCGCCTCGATGGGCATGGCGCTCGGCCTCGACAAGGGCCGTGGCGAGGCCGACAAGGACAAGAAGATCGTTGCCGTCATCGGCGATTCGACCTTCATGCACATGGGTATGCAGGGCCTGCTCGACATCGTCTACAACAAGGGCAACGTCACCGTCCTGCTGCTCGATAACCGCGCCGTCGGCATGACCGGCGGCCAGGACAATCCGGGCACCGGCCGCGATATCCACGGCGAGCCGGCGCCGCGCGTCGACTTCGCCGCCATCGTGAAGGCGCTCGGCGTCAAGGAAGAGCGCGTGCACGTGGTCAACCCCTACGAGCTGCCGACGCTGTTCAAGACCGTGCGTGAGGAAACGAAGATTCCGGAGCCGTCGGTGATCATCACCAACCAGCCCTGCGTGCTGGTCGATCACTACCACGGCCTGAAGCCCTACACCGTCATCGACGACAAGTGCACCGGCTGCGGCAACTGCCTCGACACCGGCTGCCCGGCGATCCACGTCACCAAGCGCGACTCGGTCGTCAAGCCCTCGGGCAAGACCGTCGACCTCGCCTGGGTGCGCATCGAAAGCTCGGTGTGTACCGGCTGCGGCCTGTGCGTGCAGCCGTGCGCGCCGGACGCCATCGTCCATGCAGACAAGGTCATCCAGATCAAGCCCTTGCAAAAACACTAACCACCAAGACACCAAGTCACCAAGGTGCACCAAGGAAAAATCTTCGTGATTCTTGGTGTCTTGGTGACTTGGTGGTGAAAGGTTTTTAATCATGTCTGATATCACCAACATCCTCGTCGTCGGCGTCGGCGGTCAGGGCGTCATGACGGCAACCGAAATCCTTGCCGAAGCGGCGATCGCGCTTGGCCACGACGTCAAGAAGACCGAAGTCGCCGGTATGGCGCAGCGCGGCGGCGTCGTCTCGTCGCACCTGCGCTTCGGCCCCAAGGTGCTGTCGCCGCAGATCGCGCCGGGCACCGCCGATGTCCTGCTTGCCTTCGAGGCAGCAGAAGGCATGCGCTGGCGGCACATGATGCGGCCGGATGCGCTGGCGCTCATCAATACCGGCAACCTGACGCCGCCGGTCGTCGAACTCGGGCTGTTCGAATATCCCGCCGACCCCATCGGCGAGATGCGCGCCTCCGGTGCCCGCGTCTATTCCTTCGACGCTTCGGCGATTGCCAACGAGCTGGGCAACATCCGCCTTGGCAACACGATCATGCTTGGTGCCATCGCCGATCACCTGTCGTTCCCGGCAGAGATTCTTGAGGAATGCGTGCTCAAGCGCTTCGCCAGAAAGGGCGAGAAGGTCATCGAGATGAACCGCCAGGCCTTCGCCGCCGGCCGTGCCGCTGCTGCCGAGGCGGCCAGAACGCAGGGCGTGGCGGAGCCTCTGCCTGCCTGATTGCCCGCCGGGATCGCGGCCTGAACCAAAGTCTTGGCCGCAACCCGGAGCACAATCTGAACCGAACCCGAATTGCGTTAAAATACGCAATCCGATCAAAGGGAAAGGCGAGAGGCAGCTCTCGCCTTTCCCCTTTTCATTTGCTGGAACCTGGATGACTGCAACGATCCTCGATGGCAACGCCTTGGCGCAGAAGCTGCGCGCCGATTTCAAGACCCGCGCCGAGGCGCTCGCCGCCAAGGGCACGCGCCCCGGGCTGGCCGTGATCCTCGTCGGCGAGGACCCGGCTTCCGCCGTTTACGTGCGCAACAAGGTGGCCGCCTGCGAGAAGGCGAGCTTCCATTCCGAGAAGATCGTCTACCCGGTCGATGTCGCGCAGGATGTGGTGCTGGCGAAGATCGCCGAACTCAACGCCGACCCGAAGATCCACGGCATCCTCGTCCAGCTGCCGCTGCCGAAGCACTTCGACAGCGACCTCGTACTTGAGGCGATTGCTCCGAAGAAGGACGTCGACGGCTTCCACGCCGAGAACGTCGGCGCGCTGATGCAGGGCCAGCCGCGCTTCATCCCGTGCACGCCCTACGGCGTCACCAGGTTCTTCGAGGAAGCCGGCGTCAACCTGAAAGGCGCCGAGGCCGTGGTCATCGGCCGCTCGAACATCGTCGGCAAGCCGATGGCGATGTTGCTGCTGCAGGCCGGCGCCACCGTCACCATCTGCCATTCGCAGACGAAGGATCTGGCCTTCCATACG
>JAVFAT010000179.1:0-4363 GCA_034002385.1 Azospira sp.
TGCCGCCGAAGCGGACGCCGTCGAGGTGCGGCGCAACGTCGAACGGGAGGCCTGGAGCGCGGTGCAGGCTGCCTCCAGCCTGTATGCGCAGTGGCAGTCATACGCGCAGGCGCTGGCCGCACAGACTACCGTCGGCACGCGCACCCGCCGCGCCTGGGAACTGGGCGAAGCGTCGCTGAGCGAACACCTGCTGGCCCAGCGCAACCTGCGCCAGACGCGACTTGCCGAGACGGAAGCGCGCCTCGATGCATTGCAGGCGGCCCTGCGCGTGCGTATCGATGCGCACATGCCATGGCATTCGGCGGACATCCCCGTCAGGCCGATGCAATGATCCGGTTTGCCGGGACGCTCTGCCGGAGCGCTCTGCCGGAGAATTCCCGCGAAATTTCGATGAAAAAAGGCCGGCGTTCGCCGGCCTTCCTGCCCTGTCCGTGCTGCCGCGCGCTTTTTTGCGCGCGGCCGGCTCAGGTGAGCATGTCTGCCCAGATGTTCTGCGCCCAGCCGAGGGCGTAGCTGCCTTCGAGTTCGCTGCGTTCGGCCGAGACGCCGCCGGAACCGGGCACCGTCACCAGCGTCTTCTTCCCGGCGTCGTAGCGATGCACGGAAGCGACGTGGATGACGTGCTTCGCGTCGACGAAGCTGTAGCAGGTATTGGTCATCATCGGCTCGGGGTTCGGCGCCTCGCCGGCGAGCAGGTTGAGGATGGCGGCGGCGGCGACCTTGCCGTGCTGGTTGGCCATGAAGCCGGACTTCGGCATCAGCGGCGCCGAGAGCGTCGAGTCGCCGAGGATGTGCACGCCCTTGGCGTTCACCGACTCCATGCTCAGCCAGTCCACCTCCGCCCAGCGGCCGTTGGCCAGCCTGGCGCCGGACTCGATGACCAGCCGGCCGGCGCGCTGCGGCGGCACGACGTTAAGCACATCGGCCTTCACCTTGTCGAATTCGAGGATGGCCGTGCGGCTGGCAACGTCGACGTCGCGCAGTTCGCTGTTCGGGCGGTACTCGACGATGCCCTGGTAGAGCTCGTTCCAGGCCTTGGTGAACAGGCCCTTCTTCGAGGTGACGTCTTCGTTGGCGTCGAGAATCAGCACCTTCGACTTCGGCTTGTGCGTCTTGAGGTAATGCGCGATCACCGAAGCGCGCTCGTAGGGGCCGGGCGGGCAGCGGTAGGGCGCCTTCGGGATGGTCAGCGCGTAGACGCCGCCGTCCTTCATGTCTGCGAGCTGTTTTCTGAGGGCGACGGTCTGCGGGCCGGCCTTCCAGGCGTGCAGGATCTGCGCCTGTGCTTCCACCGACTTCAGCGCCGGCACCTGATCCCACATGAAATCGATGCCCGGCGAGAGCACGAGACGGTCGTAGCCGAGTTCGTCGCCACGGGCGAGACGGACGCTGCGCTTGCCGGCGTCGATGCCGGTCACCTCGTCGTGAACCACGCGCACGCCCCACTTCTTCAGCCCTTCGTAGCTGACCGTGATGTCGCTGAGCGCGCGCTCGCCGGCGATCACCAGGTTGGAGATCGGGCAGGAGATGAATTCGCGCTTCGGCTCGACCAGCGTCACGTCGACGCTGCCGTTGCTCCACATGCGCAGGTATTTGGCGGCGGTGGCGCCGCCGTAGCCACCGCCGACGATAACGACGTGACCGCGCGCGCGGCTGCCGCCGCCGGCGCAGCCGCCGAGTGCGACGATGCCGGCCGAGGCGCCGGCGGCCTTGAGGAAATTGCGACGATCGAACATGGTTTTCTCCCCTCTCACGGTTTCTGCGCCGCCAGCCAGGCGGCGATGAGTTCGACCTGCGCGTCGGTGTAGCCCTTGGCGAGCTGGTGCATCACCGTCGCCGGGCGGACGCCGGAGCGGTATTCGCGGAAACGCTGGACGATGCTTTCCTTCGGCTGCCCGGCGAGCGGCGGCATCGTCGCGCCGGGAACCGCATGGCCGTTGGTGCCGTGGCAGTTGGCGCAGGTGGCGGCAAGGTTGCGCGCGAGATTGGGGTCTTGTGCCGCTGCCGGGCCGGCGACGAATGCCAGGGCAGCCAGGCAGGCGGTGAGGATCGGCCTGTTCATCTTGTTCTCCGGGTTGAGTCGTGCGGAAAATCCTGCCGACCGTCGAATCGATCGGAGCGGCAAGGTTTCGTGGAGTCTATTCGCACTTTATTCGTACCAAAAAGAATGAATTGGCACGAGCTTATTCCGTGGAGTTATGAACTGGCCGGGTGTGCTCACTCCGGCGTGGCTTCGCCGCCTTCCGGCACGTAGATCATCGAGCCATCCTTCATGCGGTAGGCGATACCGGCCTTTTCGCCGTCGCCGCTGCCGATGTTGCCGCTGGCCTTGAACTTCTCGATCTTCTCGCCCTTCTTGACGATCATCTCCATCGTCGGCTTGCCGGGGTCGGTGATGACCGTAACGTCCTGCTTGTTGAAGGGGTTGATGAGCGGGTTCTGCGCCACGGTGATGAGCAGTGCGGCGATGATGACGAGAAAAATGTCGATGAGGTTCACCACCGACAGGATCGGATCTTCGGTTTCCGGCTCGTGCAGGAGTTTCATCGACATTGCACGGCCCTCCGGTCAGCCTCGGCCCGCGGCCGACTTTGCACGGCTGTGCCCTGCACATCCCGGACTTCGCCCCCGTGGGGGAGGGCGATGACGGTTCGTCCCTGCGCGACGCCGGGGCCTCGCTTGCGCCGCGTCGGGTGGCCGGGCGCGGCGCTCATGTCCGCGCTCCCCGCAACGCTTCGATTTCCAGCAACTCTTCGGCCAGCCAGCGGCGACGGACGTTCACCACCCAGTAGGTGATCGAGGCGGCGATCAGGGCCAGGATGACCGCCGAGAAGGCGATGGTCAGGTTATGCGAGACCTCGGCCAGGTTGCCGTCGGAGAGCGACTTCAGCGCCGGCCCCATCGGGATCATGGTGGCGACCAGACCGAGCATCGGCGTCACCCGGCTGGCGATGCGCGGCGTTTCCAGCGCCTTGTGCGCAAGCACGTCGAGTTCGTCGGGCGAGAGTTGCGGCGCGCGTGCGAAATGCGCGATCAGGGTACGGCCGGCGCCGTGCCGGCGGCGCAGGGCGAGCACGGCGAACTCGCCGAGCACCCAGAAAGCGTAGAGGAAGAGGATGGCGATGAGGGCCAGGGTCGGCAGCAGGAAATACTGCGAGATCTGGTACATCGTGGTTTCGATCAGATGGGACATCGATGGCTCCTGTTGAAAGCGGGGGGATTTCCTTATTTGATAAAGTAGCCGGCGAGCCGCCAGAGGCCGTCGACCGAACGGGCGACGACGACGGTTTCGCTGGCGCTGCCGTTGCCGAACTCGCTCTCGTAGACGAGGGTGGCGTAGTCGCCGGCAGGCGCATCCGGCAGCGTCGTCGTGTGGGTCAGCGAGCGTAGCCGGCGTGCCTTCAGGGTGCCGAGCGGCTTGCGGGCGGCGCTGGCGGCGCGCTCCCACTCGTCGGCCGGCATCCGGGCGCGGAAGAGGTCGGCGGTGGCCGCCCAGGATTCGCCATAGCGGCCGGCGTCGATCAGGCGGAGCTGCACCGCTGCGGCCGATTCGCTGCCGCGCAGCCGCGTCGCCACATCCGGCGCCCGGCTGGCTTCCTCGATCTGCAGCAACTGCGCGTACTGCCCGGGGTCGAGCAGGGCACGGATGCGGTTGGCGCTGTCGATCTCGATCTCGGCGGCCTCGCGCTTCACCTGCTGCAGGCGATCGAGGCGTGTGGCCAGCGCGCTGCGTGTTTCTCCGGCGAGGGCGGCGGCGCCGATTTCCCTTTCGAGCCGGCGCGCCTCTTCGAGCAGCGGCGTGCGCGCGGCGCGCGCCGTCAGCACCAGTTTCAGCAGCCCCTGTGTCTGCGCCTCGTCAAGCTTGAGTTCGCTGCTGCGACCCTGCATCGCGCGCAGCAGCGAGGGCAGATGCTGCGGCTGAACGAGCGCGTAGCCGGCGAGCGCCGCCTCGGAAGCCGCCTGCTCGCCCCGGGCGGGCTGGGTGGCGTGGCGGGGGTGGTGGCCGGGCGCTGCGCTGTCGGCTCCGGCGGCGTGTGCGTTGCCGCCAAGAAGCGCCAGCGCGGCGCACAGCGGCAGGGTGCGGGAAAGAACATGTTTCATGAAAAGACTCCGTCGTTTGTGTCGGGTTGCCGGCAGGGCGCCCGTTGTCCCGCGCCCCGTGTTTTTCGTCATTGTGCTCACCATTTTCCTTCCAGCGACAGCAGCCAGGTGATCTGCCCCTTCTCGGTGCTGGCCAGCCGCCAGTCGTCGGTGCCGGCGACGAGGCCCGACCAGGCCGAAGCGTCGCGCCGGGAATCGGCGCGCAGCAGGTTCTGCGCCTGCAGACGCAGGTTGAGCGTGGGCGAGAGCCGCCGCATCCAGT
>JAVFAT010000180.1:0-4354 GCA_034002385.1 Azospira sp.
CAGCCCGTGCCGGCGGCCGAACTCGACCAGTTCGGGCAGGCGGGCCATCGTGCCGTCCTCGTTCAGCACCTCGCAGATCACCGACGACGGCTCCAGGCCCGAGAGCGCGGCCAGGTCGCAGCCGGCTTCGGTATGGCCGGCGCGCACCAGCACGCCGCCGGGGCGGGCCATGATCGGGAAGATGTGGCCGGGCTGCACGATGTCGTCCGGCGTCGCCTCCTTCGCCACCGCCGCCTGCACGGTGCGCGCGCGGTCGGCGGCCGAGATGCCGGTGGTGATGCCCTCGGCGGCCTCGATCGAAACGGTGAAGGCGGTGCCGTAGGGCGTCTTGTTGTCGCGCGCCATCTGCACCAGGCCGAGGCGCCGGCAGCGGTCCTCGGTCAGCGTCAGGCAGACGAGGCCGCGGCAGTGCGTGACCATGAAGTTGATCGCCTCGGGCGTGACGAACTCGGAGGCGATGATCACGTCGCCTTCGTTCTCGCGGTCTTCCTCGTCGACGAGGATGACCATCCGGCCCGCCTTGATGTCGGCGAGGATGTCCTCGATCGGGGAAATGCCGGCCAGTGTCGGTGCCATCACGCCTCCGGGTTCAGCAGACGCTCGCAGTAGCGGGCGATCAGGTCGACTTCGAGGTTCACCCTGCCGCCGGGTGCGAGCTGGTGCAGGGTGGTGCCCTGCAAGGTGTGCGGGATCAGGTTGATGGTGAAATCGCAGCCCTCGACCGTGTTCGTCGTCAGGCTGACGCCATTTACCGTGATCGACCCCTTGCGCGCGATGTATTTCGCCAGAGCCTGCGGCGCGCGGATTTCAAGCAGGCGGTTGTCACCCACGGCATCGAAGCGCAGCACCTCGCCGACGCCATCCACGTGCCCGGAGACGATGTGGCCGCCGAGACGGTCGGATACGCGCAAGGCCTTTTCCAGATTGACCCCGCCCGGTGCGTCCAGGCCAACGGTGCAGGAAAAGGTCTCCGGCGAAACGTCGACGCGGAAGTGATTGCCTTCCTTCTCGACCACGGTCAGGCAGACGCCGTTTACGGCGATCGAATCGCCAAGCACGACGTCGTCGAGGCCAAGCGCGGCGGCCTCGACGGTCAGACGGACGACGTTCTTTTCGTCGGCACGGGCGGCAAGATGGGTGATGCGGCCGACGGCGGCCACGATGCCTGAAAACATTGGTTTAAATATCAAGGGATTGGGGGCAGCGATTCTAGCATGGCGAGCACTCCGCGCGGGCGGGAACCGCCGGGGAAGACACACGTCATGCCACCTTGCCGGGCACGGGGGCGCCCATGCGACGCACCCCGACCGCCGTCAGCGGCCGGATTCCGTCTGTCATCGCCGGTGATATGATTTCGGTATGCGTCCCGATGAGGCCCGAAGTGGCTGCGGAGACGCAGGAAACCTGCCGTCGGCGAAGGGCGGGAAAACAACAAGACGACAAAGCAGCGAAGTACCGAGGGGGGAGGGCGACGGCATGTACCGAAGCAGACAGAAGGCGGCACCGCCGGAGAGTTTCTTTTGCAAGCTGCCGGAAACCTTTCTTCTGGTTTTCGGCGACGATTTCAGGCTGAACATGGTCAGCGACGCCTGGCTGGAAACGCTCGGCTATGGCGACCGTTCGGCACTACCGGCGCGCTTCGTCGATCTGCTGCATGAGGATGACCGGGCCGCCGCCAGCGAGAAACTCGCGGGCCTCTCGGCCGCGGCGCCGACGCTGCGCTTTCCTGCCCGCTGCCGGCGCGCCGACGGCGCCTGCCTCGGCATCATCTGGAACATCAGCTTCGATGCCGCCGAGCGGCTCTGCTACGCCTCCGCGCACGAAACCGCGCTGAACCTGCGCGACACCTTCATCGACGGCCTCACCGGCCTGCCCAACCGGCACCTCTTCCTCGACCGCGTCGAGCACACCCTGCACCGGCGCGAGCGGCGCCCCGACCTGAGCTTTGCCGTCCTCCACTGCGGCATCGACCGCTTCAAGGTGGTCAACCACAGCCTCGGTCACCGCATGGGCGACCTGCTGCTGATGAACGTCGCCAGCGTGCTGCGCGATGCGCTGCGACCGGCCGACATGGTGGCACGCCTGGCCGGCGACGAGTTCGGCATCCTGCTCGAAGACATCCGCGACGTGTCGGCGACGCTGCTCGTCGTAAACCGCATCCAGCAGAAGCTGGTGCTCCCCTTCGTCCTCGACGGCCATGAGGTTTTCATCACCGTCTCGTTCGGCATCGTGGCCAGCGGCGAGGCGCCGCTGACGGCGGACGGCATCCTGCGCGACGCCAATCTCTCGATGGTGCGGGCAAAGGCGCACGGCGGCGGCAACTACGTGCTCTTCGACAAGGCAATGCACGATCGCGCGGTGCATCGCATGGCGCTGGAAATGGATCTGCGGCAGGCGCTCGACGGCGGCCAGTTCGAAGCCTTCTTCCAGCCCATCGTCGCCCTCCCGGACCGCCGCCTCGCCGGTTTCGAGGCGCTCGCCCGCTGGCGCCACCCGCACAAGGGGCTGATCTCGCCGGTCGAATTCATTCCCATCGCCGAGGAAACCGGCCTCATCGTGCCGCTCGGCCGCTGGATGTTGCGCGAGGCGTGCCGCCGCGCACGCGACTGGCAGCGGCGCTTTCCCGAGTCCGCGCCGCTTGCCGTCAGCGTGAACCTGTCGGCCCGGCAACTGGCGCATCCGGGCCTGGTCGACGACGTTGCCGGATGCCTCGCCGAAGCCGGTCTGCCGGCCTCGCTGCTCAAGCTGGAAATCACCGAGAGCGCGCTGATGGAAAACACCGCAGCAGCCATCGCCGCGCTCGAACGGCTGCGCGACATGGGCATCCGCCTGCTGCTCGACGATTTCGGCACCGGCTATTCGTCGCTCAGCTATCTGCACCGGCTGCCGATCGATACGCTCAAGGTCGACCGCTCCTTCATCGCCGGTCTGCACGACAACCCGAACGACCGGCACTTCGTCGAAACCATCGTCCATCTGGCCCACAAGCTGGGCCGCGACGTCATCTGCGAAGGGGTCGAACTTGCCGTGCAGGCCGAAATCCTGGCGGCGATGGGCGTCGAGTACAGCCAGGGCTTCCTCCATTCCCGCCCGGTGGCCGCGCACGAAGCCGAACTACTCATCATCACCGGCTTGCCGGCGGCGTGAGGGCGGCCCACCGCCAGCATCGTCGGAGGCTTTCCCGGATCCGTCTGCGGAATTTCACGACATCCGGGCAGGCGTGATACGGTTCACTACCCGCCGGCATACATGATCCGGCCCGCCGTCGCCCCCCCGGCCGGGAACACGACGGCAAAACCGACGACGGAAACGTGAACTTCCAATGAGCGCACAAGCAACCGCCCACTCCGAACTGGACACCCTGATCAAGCGCTTCGACGTGCCGCCGTGCCCTGCCGTAGTCAGCGAACTGCAATCCGAACTGCGCCGGGAAAATGCCGACGCCGCGAGCATTTCGCGCCTGCTGAGCCGCGACGTCGGACTTTCCGGCGCCGTCATGCGCCTCGTCAACTCGCCGGCCTTCGGCGTCGGCCGCAAGGTCGGCTCGATCAACGATGCGCTGCACATCCTCGGTTTCGGCCGCATCTTCGACCTCGTGGCGAGCGAATCGCTGAAAAAATCGCTGGATGCCGGCCCCCGTCTCGACCGCTACTGGGACAGCGCCGCGCTGACTGCCGAACTGTGCGCCGAACTGGCCACCCGCCTGCCCGGCACGAAGCGCGAAACCGCCTACTGCTTCGGCCTCTTCCACGATTGCGGCATTCCGCTGCTGATGCGCCGCTTTCCCGACTACCGCGAGACGCTGATCGCCGCCAACGCAGAAAGCGGACTCGGCCTGCTCGCCATCGAGGAGGCCGCGCACGGCACCAGCCACCCGATCGTCGGCTATCTGCTGGCCCGCACCTGGGGGCTTTCCGAAACGCTCTGCGAAGCCATTCGCGCGCACCACAACTACGAAGTGCTCGACCCGCAGTCGCCGGACCGCCTGCCTGACGAAATCTGCGCGCTGATCGCCTTCTGCGCCATCGCCGAGCACGTCGCCTCGCTGCACCTGCGCACCCGCGAGGAAGGGCAATGGCCGGCAGCGCGTGGCCGCGTCCAGGCCTTCCTCGGCATGAGCGAGGCGGACGCGGACGATCTCGTCGACGACCTGCTCGAAGACCTGCGGGCGCGCGATCCAAGGTAAGACCGGCGAGCACGCCCTGTCGCCGCCTTGCGCCGCACTGGTACGACTCGCCGCTCGCTCTTTATCGCGTCCGCCCCTTCGGCTCCGGCTTCCCGTTCCGTCCGCGGCCGGTGTCGCGCTCAGCCGGCGCGACTCAGGGTGCGCAGGAAGGCGTCGGCGCTCTGGAAG
>JAVFAT010000181.1:0-4314 GCA_034002385.1 Azospira sp.
GAATGCTCAGACTCAGGCCGGTACGCAGGGCAATGTCCGCCAGCGCGACCGTGGGGCCAGACGGAAAGGCGCAGCCGGCCGCGACAATGACGGATCTCATGAGCGTGCGCTCCGGTCGGCAGGTCGATCGAGCGGCCGTCGCTTTACTCGGATGATCGTTCGATCAAGCAGATTGACCCTGGGATGACAGGGCAAGGCCATCTGGTGAACAACGCTGATTCGAGGGTAGTCCGGTTCGAGGATGAGCGTGTGAATACGGCTACGGCTGTGTTCCCGCGTATTGTCGTAGAAACGGGTTTCGAGGCCCAGTGACAGCTTGGGCAGTTGAAAGCTTAATATGCCCGTGGGCGCAATCGCAGGAGGTACAAGGTGCGTGAGCACCACGTTTTCTCCACCGCGCAGGTATCCCGGGTACTGCTGCTCCGGCGGTGCAATCTGCCAATGGCGGGGGTCGAGGTCGATCGGCTGCAAAGGGCGCCGTGTATTTGACCAGGCCTCGTCGTAGGTGCCGGCGTAGCGCATACGCCACGGCCAATGCCTTGGCACCGGACCGAAGCCGAACACCGGGGGTGGTTTTGCGAGCGACGCAAGCGGGTGTACCGGATGTTCGATGTTTGGCAGCGCTCCTTCTGGGGCCAAACCACAACCTACCGGGTTTCCTGTCGCCTGTACTGTCGGCTCGTCAGTGCCGCCAAGCGAGCGGGCCCATGTGAGCGGGATGCATTCGAACGATTCAGGGGGCGTGGCCGAGGTACCCAGCAGGGAACGCCTCCATTGCCGGTCGCCGACGATGCGTGCCATGCGCTGAAGCTTGCCGACTTGAAAGCCCGCTTGCAGTTCAGCCACCGCGAGGCCGCCTGGCGCATAGGCGTGCCCGGCCAGGATGATGTCAGTGGCCGGTTTCGGGGGGCCTAGATCGGTGTCGTAGCGGGGGCTGCCATCCTCGTCCTTGACAGGCCCGGAGAGTACCGGCGGCTGCTCTGTGGCGATACGCGTGGAGCCATCGGCCAGGATGTCATAGGTTGCCTTGACCGCGACGATCCAAATCTCGCGGCCATCCACATCGCGTATCCATTCACTTCCGGCGGCAAAAGGGCTGTGGTTGTCGATCTGCCACATCGTTTCGATCAGTTCAGTTCGATACGCCCGCCGGCGATGCGGTTGACGTCTTCGGCTTCGGTGAGGATGTATTCTCCGCGCAACACGATCTTTCCGTTGGCATGGAGCGTCAGGCTGGATTTGCCGCAACGCAGGACAATGCGGTGGCGGGCATCGATGACGATTTCTCCTTCTTCAGCCGCAGGCGATTCGGCCTCCACTTTGGATCGTTCAGTCGGGTCGTGGCCGTCCGTCAGCAGTGAACCAGGCAGGATCAGTTCAAGGTCGTTCATGAGGAGGATTCCGTAAATCGGGCCAGATAGGCGCGTTGAGTGAAAGCGGGTAGTTCTGTGACAAGGACACAAGCAGGGTCGAGCCGTTGAAGATGCCATGCAATCATGGGGCGCCAGCGCAATGGCGCAGAGTGCAGTAGTTCAAGAAGGTCCGTGCGGCCTGCTTCACGACCGAGCAGATATCGCCGCTGCGGATCAAAATTCTTTCGGTTTCTCATCCACCATGATTCAAAACCACGTTTATCCGGCCAAGGCGAATCGCGCTCAGCACGGTTGTGGGGCCGTGCGTGATCGACGAGCGGGGAGGAATGCGGTGCTGCTGCCAGCCAAGCATCATGGCGCGGATCCGAGCCGGTCAATAGTGTGATAGCTTCCGCCGCGTGGCGGGCATGGACGGGCTGATCGAGCATCGGGATCAGCCATTCAATGGCTCGTATCGTGCCAGACCATGCGAGCGCTTCGGTAAAGCGGCTCTGCAATGCTGGGTGGCGCTGCAAGGTTGTGAGAATCTGGGATGAAGCTTGGTTGTTTTCGAAAATCAGGGGGCCGACGAGCAAGTTGCCTTGCGGGCTCGTGCCGCATGCAATCACCGTACCGATCTGGCAGGCAGCTTGCCGCTGGCGCGATGAGCCCCGCACTAGCAAGAAACGGGTCGCCGCGGCACGTACCGATGTGTCGATATGGGCCAGTGCATGCTCCGCTTTCACATCCCATTGGGGCCATCCATGAAAGCGAGCCAGATCCAGTGAGCAGGCCAGCGTGGCGTGGCGTTCAGCGGCAGTATCCAGTAGAGGTTTTGCCCACTCGTGCGCGGTTCGAGCACGTGGGGCAGCGCGCAGGCTGGCGAGGGCAAAAAGAAGATGGATGTCCGAGACCACGCCGTCGGGTTTGAAGCTGCGCCAGGCATGCTCGGTGGCTTCGGGCGACATCGTGGCACACCAGTCGGCTGCTTCCAGAAAAGCCTGACCCATGTTCGGTTGAGTGCCGGCAATTGCCATGCATGCTGCAAACAGGCCGCTGTCCTGAGTGCAGACTGCCTGAATCGTTGCTGCAAACAGATCACGCGCGCTCAAAGGATCGGTCATCCGATGACGTGTCTGGTCGGCGACCGAGGAACCCAAATGGATGAATGCCTCGGCCGCAGCGAGCATACGCGCGTCTGTTTTTTGCAGCGCCAGGAAATCGGCATCGCGACTGTCCAGCATGCGTCCACGCCTGCGCCAGTCCAGGCCGAGGCGGTCGAAGTACTGGTCGGCAAGGCGGGCCAAGGTTTCCGCACCAAGCATCGTTTGAGTTGGAGCTGTCATGGAGTGAGGCTAGTTTTGATGGATTTCGGATGCTTTGAGGCGTATCTCTCCACCGGCGGTTGTTTGTATGTCGTCTGAAGCGTCCGTAAGAATGGTTTTTCCGTTGAGCGTGATGGTGCCATCGGCCTTCATGACGAGGGTGGAGGCGCCGACCTTGAGGGTGATGGACTCGCCCGCTTGCAGGGTGATGTTTTTGCCCACATTGGTGGTCTGGTCGATGCCGACCTGGGTGCTCTGGTTGAGGCCGACCAGGGTGTTCATCATCAGGCCGACGTTCAGGCTGTAGCCCATGCCGACGTTTTCCATGCGCCCGAGGCCGACGTTCTGCAGGTAGGCCATGGAGATGGTCTCGGTCTTGTTCTTGCCGACCTTGAACGACCAGTTCTTGCCGATGCGGTCGGTCTCGTTGTTATCGACCTTCTTGCTGCGGCTCTTGTGGATCGTGACCTTCTCGTTGCCATCGACCGTGCGGGTGCGGTTCTGGTGCACGGTCAGCGTCTCGTCCAGGTCGACCGTCTCGGTGCGCCAGCCGTGGACATCGATCTTCTCGTTGCGATCGACCACTTCGCTGCGATCGCGGTGGATGGTGTTGAACTCGTCGCGGTCGATTTCCTTGCGGCGGTCGTTGCCGACCCACTTCGATTCGTCGTGCTCGACTTCGGTCAGAGAGTCCTTCTGGGCGTGGAACCAGACCTGCTCCTGGCCCTTCCTGTCTTCGAAGCGCAGCGCGTTGGCGTCGCCCGGGCCGTCACGCAGGCCGGCACCCGCCGCACCGCCCTTGCTCGAGCGGGTCAGGATGCCCGACTGCGTCTGGTTGGCCGGCAGCGCCCAGGGCGGCCGCTGCTCGGCGTTGTAGACGCGCCCGGTGATGATCGGGCGGTCCGGGTCGCCGTGCTCGAAGTCGACGATGACTTCCTGGCCGATGCGCGGGATGTGGATCGCGCCGAAGCCCGAACCGGCCCAGGGCGAGGCGACCCGGATCCAGCAGGTGTCGGTGCCGTCGCGCGCACCGTAGCGGTCCCAGTGGAAGTGCACCTTGACCCGGCCGTATTCGTCGGTGTGGATCTCTTCGCCCGGCGGGCCGACCACCACCGCGGTCTCGACGCCGCGGGCGCGCGGCTTGGGCGTGGCCAGCGGCGGACGGAAGGGGCGCTCGGCGGGGAGGGCTTCGACCTCGACGTGGAAGCGGCTGGCGGTGCTGCCGTCGCTGCCTTCGTAGTCGTTGTCGGCGATGTCGTAGGTGACGGCAACCAGCGTCAGTTCGCGGTTCTGGTCGGCACGCGGGTGCTCGGCCAGCGTGAGCCGGTGGCCCGGGGCGGCGCCGCGCACGCGGCCCGACAGGTGGATGGTTTCCTGTTCGCGCTGCAGCCGCTCGAGGGTGTTGGCGGCGTACTGGCTGCCGTCGCCGGGGTCGAGGTAGTCGCCGGGGTAGTGGAAGCGCGTGTAGTGGTCGAACAGGTGGCCGCGCGGGTCGGCGTGTTCGGTGGTGAGGTCCGACGAGGGGCGCTCGAAGTCGTAGTCGGCGTGGATGAGCCGGCCGGTCTCGACGCGCCGGGTCAGGCGCCAGGCGTCGAAGTGGTCGCGGTCCGGGCGGGTCTGCACGCCGCTGTAGTAGG
>JAVFAT010000182.1:0-4283 GCA_034002385.1 Azospira sp.
GCCGGCCGGATGCTCGCCTTCGACTTCCCGTTGATCGACACCGGCATCGACACCACCGGCGAAATGGTCGTCGCCATCGTCGGCGGCTTCTACCTGAGCGCCGCCCTCTTCAATCTCTACGTGCCCGACACCGGCGTCGACCACAAGCCGCTGAAGAGGAATCCGCGCTACCTGATACACGAGTTCAACCACTGCGTCAGGCTGCTCTGGCGCGACAAGCTCGGCCAGATCTCGCTCGCCGTCACCACGCTGTTCTGGGGTGCCGGCGCCACGCTGCAATTCATCGTCATCAAGTGGGCCGAGGTCGCGCTCTCCCTCGACCTCTCCAAATCCTCGATGCTGCAAGGGGTCGTCGCCATCGGCGTCGCCGCCGGCTCCATCTTCGCCGCCCGGATGATCACGCTGAGGAAGTCGGTCAGGGTCATTCCACTCGGCATCGCCATGGGCCTCATCGTGCTGGCCATGAACTTCGCGCGCGACCTGTGGCTGGCCGTGCCGCTGCTCGTCCTCATCGGCGGCCTCTCGGGCTTCTTCGTCGTGCCGATGAACGCGCTGCTGCAGCATCGCGGCCACATCCTGATGGGCGCCGGCCACTCGATCGCGGTGCAGAACTTCAACGAGAACCTCTCGATTCTCGTGATGACCGGCCTCTACTTCGTGATGATCCGCGCCGACCTGTCGATCTACTGGGTGATCACGCTGTTCGGCCTGTTCGTCAGCGGCACCATGTACCTCGTCAAGCGCCGGCACGAGGAGAACCAGCGCCAACACGACGACGTCATCCACCTCGACGACACCGGCCGGCACTGAGCCGGGCGCGGCCGCTTTCTTTCCCGCTTTCCTTCTTTCCCGCCCATCCGGCGCCGCCAGGCCACATCGAATCAAGCCGTCGAAAACCCTCGTTCCGGCGCTCCCCGGTACCGGCTGCCGGTCATGACATCGATGCGCCAGCGGCCGAATGGCGCGGTGGCGTCCGGCGCCTGCAACGAATCGGCCATCGTCCCTTCACGAAAGCGTCATCGACCTCCGGCAGGATTTCCCCGTTGCTCATCGCAAGGGAATCGATCCGTGGCCGACAACACGCTCTCCTCCGTCTGCACCCGCTGCTTTTCCGGGGCACCTCACCCGCGGGCGCGCAGCTTCACCGACGGCAACGCCGCGCTGGCCGCCTACGGCAGCCTGCACGCAGCCGGCAAGGCGCCGATGATGTGCCGGCGCGAAAATGGTCAGTTCCGCGTTTGCCACCAGCCGCCGCTGCCGATCACCGCCCTCGCCGCCTGGCGGCTCGCCCGCACCGCCTGAGTGCCGGCCGGCGGTTTCAGCGCTGGCGCCGGCCAGCCTCGACGAAGGCGCGCAGCGTCGTCGGCAGGGCATCGCAGAGCAAGGCCCGCCGGCCGGCCAGCCAGGCGCCGAGCAGATCGGCGCCGGCCAGCCGGCGATTTCCGGCGACGAAGGCCAGCGCGCAATCGATGTCATTGAGGCGGCCCAGGGTTTCCAGCAGCGGCGCCAGGCGGCCGGTGCGGGAAGAAAGCCCCTTGCGCGGGCGAAGCGGCGCGGTGAATTCCAGCGCGTAACGCAGGCGCTTGCCGGCAATGCGCAGCCGGTGCGGCGCATCCGCGGCCGCCGTCTCCGGCGATGCCGCAAGTGCGGCGGCAAGGCGCTCGACGCTGCGCGACAGGCGGCGCAGGCGGCGCTCGAAAGCTTCGTCCGAAGCGGCTTCGTCGCCTTCCGGCAGGGCGTGCAGCGCAGCCGCGAAAGTCAGCGTCAGACGGCCGAACGCCGCCTCCGCCAGTGCCGGGCGCAGGCCGCGCCGCGCCCGCGCGCGCCGCCGCTCGACCGCGGCCGACAGGGCGCGCAGACGCGACTCGTCCGGCAAGGCGGCAAGCAGCGGCGGCAGGGTTTCGTCGGCAAGAACATCGAGATCGCGAACGGCGCCGAGCTGCCGGGCGAAATCGCGCCAGACCGGTTTCCAGCGCGCGACGAAAGCGGACGGCAGCAGCGGTGCCCACAGGTGCAGCGCCGAACGCAGGCGGCGGACGGCGACGCGTGCCTGATGCACGAATTCGGCATCGCTGCCGGCGCGCGCACCAGCCGCATTGCGCAGCAGCTGATCGAGGCAGGCGAAGGCGACGGCGCAAAACGCCGCACGCGGCGCCATGCCGGCGATGAGCGGCGACTTGCCGGCACGCGCGGGAAGCATTGCCTTGCCCTGGAACAGCCGGTAGCCGCGCTCGGCCTTGCTCGCCGCTTCCGGGAACAGCGGTAGCCCGTCCTGCAAGGCGAGCGCCAGATCGAAGAGCGCCTGCGGCGGCCCGGACAGCAGTTCCAGCTCCAGTTCGCGGATCGGCATCGCTGCCTCGCCGCAGCGAATCTCGCCCTGGTCGAGCGCCGCCTCGATGCGCACGCCCGGCGCCGGTTCGAGCAGCCAGGCACGACGCCTGAAATCGGTGCTGAAGACCGGCTGCAAGGCCGGCCGCAGGCGCTCCAGCCGACGTCGCAGCGCCCGCTCGTCGACGTGCGAGAAATCGAATTCGTCCGGCCGGCTCACCGCCTCCCATTCGCTGCGCCGCGCCAGGCCGCCGGCCGCCGGCTCGGCGCTCTTCACCGTCAGCAGCCAGCCGCGCCCGCAGCGACGGTGGCGCAAGGCGATGCCGGCACGCAGCAGATCGAGTCCGGGCGTGTCGTAATAAATGTTTTCCAGACGCATCGCGGTCGCATCCGCGGCGAACAGCGGATGCCGGCGCAGGGCCGTCGCCGCCGCGGCGGAAAGCCCGAGCTTGAGTTCGGTTTCGGTCGACATCGGGAAGATTCCTCCACGGGCCGGAAGCGGATGAACAGCGGGAAAGGTTCAGAGCAGCAGCGGCCGGTCGGGCAGTTCGTTCGCGTTTTCCGCGTGCGGCGGAAAATTCGCCGCCAGCGCCCCGGTAATTTCATCCAGCGCAGCCAGCACGCCGGCCTCGAAACGGCCGGCGCGAAAGGCCGCCTGCATCCGGTCGCGCACGCCTTCCCAGAAGGCGGCGCCGACACAGGCATCGATGCCCCGGTCGGCGACGATCTCGATCCGGCGGTCGAGCAGCTGCACGTAGATCAGGACGCCGCCATTGGCCTCGGTATCCCAGATCCGCAGCTGCGAAAAGAGCGCAATCGCCCGCTCGTGCGCGCTCTCGTCGCGGAAGAGGCTGGCCAGCGGCAGCGCCGCCTCGACGACGAAGCGCAGCTCGCCGGCGTGCCGCCGCTCGGATTCGGCGATGGCCGCCTCCAGCCGTGCCAGCGAATCCCGGGGAAAGGCCCGCATCGCCCACCATTGCGGAAACAGCGCATGTCGCAGGAACCTGAGCGGATTCATCACCATCTCCCCGAAGCGCCGCCGCCACCGAAGCCGCCGCCACCGCCGCTGAAACCGCCGCCGCCCCAGCCACTGCGGCCCGTGCCGCCGCCCCAGGAGCCACCCCGGCCGCCACCCCGACCGCCGCCACCGCCGGAAAGCAGCGCGACGATGAAGGCGATGAAACCGGCGCCGATGGCCAGCGCCAGCGAGGACATGACGAACATGACGATCAAGCCGACGACGCCTCCGGCAATGGCCGCGCCGAGCAGGCGACCGAACAGCGCGCGCAGGACGCTGCCGATGAAGCCACTGAGAATCAGCCCGAGCAGCAGCGCACCTTCCAGGTCGCCGCCGGCCTCGTCCGCCGCAGCCGGCGGCGGCAGCGGTTCGCCGTCGATGACCGCGAGGATCTGCCCGATGCCGGCCTCGATGCCGTCGTGGAAGCGGCCTTCGCGGAAATGCGGCGTGATCGTCTCGGCGATGATGCGCTTGGCGGTGGCGTCGTTCAGCGCCCCTTCCAGCCCGTAGCCGACTTCGATGCGCAACGCGCGGTCATCGCGGGCGACGAGCAGCAGCACCCCATCGTCCACGCCCTTGCGGCCGGGCCGCCAGCTTTCGGCGACGCGCAGCGCGTAGGCCTCGATGCTCTCCGGTTGCGTCGTCGGCACCAGCAGCACGACGACCTGCGCCCCCTTCTCGCGCTCGAAGGCGGCAAGCCGCGCCTCCAGCCGCTCGATCTCGCCGGCCGCGAGCAGACCGGCAAGATCGACGACGCGCGCCGTCGGCGCCGGCACCGGCACCGGCTGCAGCGCCTGCGCAGCGGCCGTGGCAAGGCCGCCGGCAAGGAACAGCGCAAGAAGCCAGCGAAGGAGATGGAAAAGCCCGGCGCGACCGCAGAGGCGCGCGAACCTGGAGGCAAGACGGAAAGAACCGGAAACGGCATGAGCCGGGCAAG
>JAVFAT010000183.1:0-4266 GCA_034002385.1 Azospira sp.
GGCAGCATGACCAGCGAACTCTGCACGCTCATCATCGAGCGGAAACCCGAATCGACGCGCTCGATCTCGCGCGCGATCAGGCCGTAGCTCACATAGTTGAGGCCGGCGCCCCCGACTTCCGCCGGCAGCGTGCAGCCGAGCAGCCCGAGCGCGCCCATCTCGCGGAAGATCGCCGGATCGGTGCGCTCGTGGCGGAAGGCGTCGAGCACACGCGGCGCGAGTTTTTCCTGCGCGTAGCGCTGCGTCGTGTCGCGGATCAGCCGTTCGTCGTCGGTCAGCTGCGCATCGAGGCGCAGGGGATCGTCCCACTGGAATTTGTAACGGGGCATGGCGTTCATTCGTTCGGACAGGGAGCGATTTCTACCACGGTCTCGGCGGGCAGGCCGGGCAGCCAGTCGGGCAGCGGCCGGCAGCCGGCGGCGGCGCACACGACGTAGGGCGGTACGTAAGGCGAGTGGCGCAGGCTGATGCGTGGCAGCGGCGGCAGGTCCGGCGCGTAGTGCCAGGCACCGTCGCGCAGCACCGCGCCGGCCGGCGGCTCCATGCCCGCGCCCGTGCCGCGCACGCGGGCTTCGACAAGACGCAGGGCGGCGTTCTCACGCCGGTAGTCCTCTTCCCAGACGACCTTTTCGATCGAGTGCGTCCAGCGCAGGGTGATTTCTTTTCCCAGCGGCGCCAGCAGCAGGCCGGCGGCGAGGCACAGTCCCGTCATCACGCCGCGCGCGTGCGCTGCCAGTGCCAGCCGATGAAGATGGCACACATGGCGAAACCGATCTCGTCGGTAAGCGGCAGGGCCGCGACCAGCATGAAGGCGCCAGCGGCGGCGATACCCCGCTCCCAGAGGGCCAGCGGCGCGCGCAGGTAACCGATGGCCGCCGCACCCCACAGGGTGATCGCCAGGAACGCCTTGCCGACGATGTAGGCGACGGCGAACACGGACGGATCACCCTGCAGCATCAGTGCGTTGTCATACACCGCCATGTAGGGCACTACAAAGCCGGCGATGGCGATGGTGACGGCCTTGAGGCCGATCTTCATCGCACTCTCCTTGGCCACCGAGCTCGCCGCGAAGGCGGCCAGCGCCACCGGCGGCGTCAGATCGGCCATGATGCCGAAATAGAAGACGAACATGTGCGAGACGATCAGCGGCACGCCAAGCTTGAGCAGCGCCGGCGCGGCGATGGCGCTGGTGATAATGTAGTTGGGAATGGTCGGGATGCCCATGCCGAGCACCAGGCAGACCCCCATGGTCAGCACCAGCGAGAGGAACAGGTTCGTCTCGCCCACCTTGAGGATGTAGCCGGCGAAGTTGGAGGCCGCGCCGGTCAGCGTCAGCACGCCGATGATGACGCCGACGATGGCGCAGGCGACGCCGACCGGCAGGGCCTGGCGCGCACCGTCGATCAGGCTGTCGCGCATCATTTTCAGCGTGTGCCGGCCACCCCGCACCGAGAAACACAGGATCACGAGCATGGCGATCACCGCCAGCACCGGATAGACGCCCCATTTCACCAGCGTGGCGGATGCGAGGCCAATGGCGACCCAGAACACGTAGCGGAAGGCTGTCGATGACAGGCGGGCGGCGACGGTGGCGCCGAGGATCAGGATGGCCGTGAGCGCGAGGCCGACCATGCCGGAATACATCGGCGTGAAGCCGTTGAACAGCATGCCGACCAGCGCCACCAGCGGCAGCACGAGATGCCATTGCGCACGCATCGCGCGCCACGGATTGGGGCACTCTTCCTTCGGCATGCCGAGCAGCTTTTTCCGGCCGGCCTCAAGGTGCACCATCCAGAACACCGTCGCGTAGTAAAGGATGGCCGGGATGAGCGCCGCCTTGACGATCTCGCTGTACGGCACATTGAGGTTCTCGGCCATGATGAAGGCGACCGCACCCATCACCGGCGGCATGATCTGGCCGCCCATCGAGGCGGTGGCCTCGACCGCGCCGGCGAACACGCCGGAGTAGCCGAAACGCTTCATCAGCGGAATGGTGAACTGGCCGGTGGTCAGCACGTTGGCGACGCCCGAGCCGGAGATGGTGCCCATCAAGCCGGAGGACAGCACCGACACCTTGGCCGCGCCGCCCTTGGTGTGGCCGACGAAGCCAAGCGCGATGGAGTTGAAGAGGTGGATCATCCCGGCGTGTTCGAGGAAGGTGCCGAACAGGATGAACAGGAAGATGTAGGTGGCCGACACCAGCGTCGGGATGCCGAAAATGCCTTCTGTCCCGAAACCGAGCTGGTCGACGATCTGCGCGAAATCGTAGCCACGGTGCGCCAGGTCGCCCGGCAGGTACTGGCCGAACAGGCCATAAAGCAGAAACAGGGCGCAAACGATGGGCAGGGCGAGGCCGAGAATGCGCCGTGCCGCTTCGAAGGTGAGGATCACCATCGCCGAGCCGACCCACAGGTCGACGGTGGTCGGCTCGCCGGCGCGCTGGATCAGGTCGCCTTCATAGAGCCACTGGTAGGTCGACAGCAGGAAGGCACCGAGCGCCAGTAGCGTGTCGCCGATACCGACTTTCGCAAGACGCTGGCCGCGCTTGAAAGCCGGATAGAGGATGAAGGTCAGCGACAGCAGGAAGCCGACATGCAGCGCCCGCGTGACCAGGCTGGAGAACGGATGGAAGGCCGCGACGACGAGCTGGTAGACCGAGAAGCACAGCGCCACGGCCGACAGGACGAACAAGGCACGACCGCCGAGCCGGCGCTGCACGCCATGCTCGGAGAAGGTCTCGTCGCCGTGGCCGGGCGCGACGCTGCAATCCGACATCGCTTACTTCAGCAGGCCGGCTTCCTTGTAGTACTTCTCGGCGCCCGGATGCAGCGGCACGGGCGAGGCGGCTGCCTTGTCCTTGTTGATCGCCTTGGCGGCGGCATGCGCGGCAACCATCGCGTCGAGGTTCTCGAACATCGACTTGGTCATCTTGTAGACGGTGTCTTCCGGCACGCCGGCATGGGTGACGAGGAAGTTGGGCACCGCGATGGTCGGCACGTCGGCGGTCTGGCCGTTGTAGGTGTTGGCCGGGATCGTGCCAGACTGGTAGGCCGCGTCGCCGATCTTGGTGACGATCTCGGCCGGGATCGGGATGACGACGATCTTGACCGCCGTCGCGAGGTCACGCACGGCGGCGACGCCAAGGCCGGACGAGAGCAGCGTGGCGTCGAGCTGGCGGTTCTTGATGAGTTCGACCGATTCCGCGTAGCCGAGGTATTCGACCTTGCCGAGATCGGCGTAGCTGAGGCCGGCGGCCTTGAGGATGGTGCGGCTGTTCAGCTCGGTGCCGCTCTTCGGCGCACCAACCGAGACTTTCTTGCCCTTCAGGTCGGCCAGCGACTTGATGCCGGAATCGGCACTGGCGAGGAAATGGATGTAATTCGGGTAGATGGCGGCGAGACCGCGCAGCTTGTCGAGCTTGGCCTTGAAGCCGGCCTCGGGGTTGCCTTTCCAGGCTTCGGAGAGCGTGTCGCCGAGCGTGAAGGCGACTTCGCCCTTGCCGGCTTGCAACAGGTTGAGGTTTTCCGCAGAAGCTTTCGTGGCTTGTACCGAGGTCTTGGCGTCCGGCATCACCTTGCCGTAGATCTGCGTGAGCGAAACGCCGAGCGGGTAATAGACGCCGCTGGTGCCACCGGTGAGGACATTGATGAATTCGGCGGCGTGGGCGGCCGAGGCGGCGATGGCGAGCGCCGAGGCGGCGATCAGGGAACGCATGCGCATGGGGAATCTCCTCGTTATGATGTTGATATGGAGCGCCGATTGTAGCCCCGGCGCCATTCGAATGCGGAGGGGATGATATGGACATGGGTATCGCGGGACGCCGCGCGCTGGTGTGCGCGGCAAGCAAGGGACTGGGGCGCGGCTGCGCACTGGCGCTGGCGGCGGAGGGTGCGCAGGTGACCATCGTCGCGCGCGGCGCGGAAGCGCTGGAACGAACGCTCGCCGAACTCCGGAAAGTCGGCGCCGGCGGGACGGCGCACCAGGCCGTGGCGGCCGACATCACCACGCCGGAAGGGCGGCGGCAGGCGCTGGATGCCTGTCCCGCCCCCGACATCCTCGTCAACAACGCCGGCGGCCCACCGCCCGGCGATTTCCGCGACTGGTCGCGCGAGGACTGGCTGGCGGCGCTCGACGCCAACATGCTCACGCCGATCGAGCTCATCAAGGCCACGGTGGACGGCATGATCGAACGAAAATTCGGCCGCATCGTGAACATCACTTCGGCGGCGGTGAAGGCGCCCATCGACGTGCTCGGCCTGTCGAACG
>JAVFAT010000184.1:0-4263 GCA_034002385.1 Azospira sp.
GTGAGGAGGAGGGGGCGCGCCAGACTCCTCACTCCTCACTCATGACTCCTCCCTGCATCAAATGACCTTTGAGTAGCGCGTGCGCTGGCGGTCGGCGCGCAGGTACTTGTCGAACACCATCGAAATGGCGCGGACCAGCATGCGGCCGGCGGGCAGTACGGTGATCCACTTGTCGTCGACCTTGACCAGACCGGCGGCCTGGTATTCCCTGAGGTCTTCGAGTTCGGCGGCAAAGTACTTGCGGAAGTCGATCAGGTGCGCGATCTCGATCGACTCCAGCGACAGCTCGAAGTGGCACATCAGCGCCTGGATGATCGAGCGGCGCAGGATGTCGTCGGCGGACAGCTCGATGCCGCGATAGACCGGCAGGATGCCGGCGTCGAGGCGGTCGTAGTACTCGTCGAGCGTCTTCACGTTCTGCTCGTAGGTCGGCCCGACCTTGCCGATGGCCGAGATGCCGAAGGCCAGCAGGTCGCAGTCGGCGTAGGTCGAGTAGCCCTGGAAGTTGCGGTGCAGGCGCCCCTGACGCTGGGCGACGGCGAGTTCGTCATCCGGCTTGGCGAAGTGGTCCATGCCGATGAAGACATAGCCGGCCTCGGTCAGCTTGCGGATGGCCAGCGCGAGGATCTGCATCCTGGAGTCCGGCGTCGGCAGATCGGCGTCGGCGATGCGCCGCTGCGGCTTGAACAGGCTCGGCAGGTGCGCGTAGTTGTAGATCGACAGGCGGTCCGGGTCCATCGCCAGCACGCGTTCCAGCGTGCGGTTGAAGCCCATCACCGTCTGGAACGGCAGGCCGTAGATGAGATCAACCGACACCGACTTGAAGCCGCTGTCGCGCGCGGCTCGGATCACGGTTTCGGTTTCCTGCTCGGTCTGGATGCGGTTGACGGCCTGCTGCACGCGCTCGTCGAAATCCTGCACACCGACGCTCATGCGGTTGAAGCCGAGTTCGCCGAGGAGCTGGACGGTAGGCACATCCACCTTGCGCGGGTCGACCTCGATCGAATACTCGCCGCCGTCGAGCAACCGGAAGTGCTTCCGGGTCGAGGCCATCAGTTGCCGCATCTCGTCGTGCGAGAGGAAGGTCGGCGTGCCGCCGCCCCAGTGCAGCTGGATGACGTCACGCTCGCCGTCGAGGTACTCGCTCTGCAGCGCCAGCTCCTTGGCCAGGTACTTCAGGTACTTGGCCGAGCGCCCGTGATCCTTGGTGATGATCTTGTTGCAGGCGCAGTAGTAGCAGATGGTGTTGCAGAAGGGGATGTGAAAGTATAATGAGAGCGGTCGACTGATGCCGCCGATGTTCCGCTTTCCCAGCCACAACTTGTAGGCTTCCGCGTCGAAGGCTTCCACGAAGCGATCCGCCGTCGGATACGACGTATAGCGCGGGCCGTTGATGTCGAAGCGGCGGATGATCTGCGGATCGAAAACGAGATTGGGCGCGGAGATGCTCATCGGAGGCTGGCTTTAGGTGTGCGGCGGATTATCACGGAGGCCGTAGACGTGCACGTTGACTTGGATCAAAGGGGCTTAGACCTCTAGCAGCAGACCCCCTGATACATCGGAGCGAGCCGGATGCCCAACAGAAAGATCGCCACCCCCATCACCCTCGTCGACGTCAAATCGGCCTGTTCGAACTGCAACCTGCACGAGCTTTGCCTGCCGCTCGGCCTGTCGCAGGCCGAGATCGAGAAGCTCGACGAACTGGTTTCCAGCCGTCGCCGGCTGCGCCGCGGCGAGCACCTGTACCGCGCCGGTGAAGCCTTCGGCGCCATCTACGCAGTGCGCAGCGGCTTCTTCAAGACCGACGTGCTCCTTGAAGACGGCCGCGAGCAGGTCACCGGCTTCCAGATGACCGGAGAACTGCTCGGGCTGGACGGCATCAGCACCGAGCACCATTCCTGCAACGCCGTGGCCCTCGAAGACAGCGAGGTGTGCACCATCCCCTTCCTGCATCTGGAAGGACTCTCGCGCGAAATCCAGACCCTGCAGCATCACTTCCACAAGGTGATGAGCCGCGAGATCGTGCGCGACCACGGTGTCATGATGCTGCTTGGCACGATGCGCGCCGAGGAGCGGCTGGCCACCTTCCTGCTCAATCTGTCGCAGCGTTTCACGGCGCGCGGCTATTCGCCGGACGAGTTCTACCTGCGCATGACGCGCGAGGAGATCGGCAGCTACCTCGGGCTGAAGCTCGAAACGGTCAGCCGCGCCTTCTCGCGCTTCCAGGAAGAGGGGCTGATCGCCGTGCAGCAGAAGCACGTGCGCATCCTCAGCATCACCGGCCTGAAGCGCTTGATGAACCACCAGCAAGGGCGCGGCTGAACGCCTTTGTCGGCCCCGCTCAGCCGGGCCAGCCGAGCGGGCTGCGCGTCAGCGCCACCATCACGATGTAGCCGAAGGCGAAGAGCGCCGCGACGAACCAGAAGGCGCGCTGCGCCTTCGTTCGCCCGTATTTCAGCGCCATCATGCCGAGGACGATGTAGGCGAGCAGACCGACGATCTTGGCCGTCAGCCAGGGCAGCACGAAGGGATACTGCGCGCTGAGGAACACCATGCCGAGGGCGCTCGCCAGCAGCACGGTATCGATCACGTGCGGCAGCACCTTGAACAGCCGGCGCTGCAGCAGCGGCGAGCCGGCGAACATCAGCAGGGCGCGCAGGCAGAAGCCGGTGAAGGAAAGCACCACGGCGGTGAGATGGACATGCTTGAGTGCCAGATAGCTCATCGTCGTTTTAACCCGGGCGCCCGTCCGGGCGCGGTTTCAGATACATCGGAAGGTGCACGCGGCCCCACATGCCGAAAACGGCAAGCCAGCCGAGGGCGCTCAGCCATACCGGAGAGAAGGCGTCCCCGGCAGTCGTCCATTCGCCGGCGAGACGCAGCAGAACCACGCCCTGGACGAGCCAGAACAACCGCCACGACCAGACATCGGAAGAAATCAGCCGGCCGGAATGGCCGAGCGTGACGCGCGTCGCCATACCGATCAGGATCGAGGCGAAATAGCCGATGGTCAGCGCATGCAGCGGCGCCAGGCCGCCCCATTCGCCGCCAGCGAGCACGGCGGCACTCTGCACGGCGAAGAGGAGGAAGGCGAGGCCAAGCCAGACACCGGCCAGATGATGCATCGCCAGCAGGTGTGAAGCGAAGGACTTGCGCAACTGCCAGCGCCAGGCGAGCCACAGCACCGTCGCACCGGCCACGGCATCCACCGGCCACAGCCATTGACGCCAACCGGCAATGGCCAGGAGGGCGTGCGCGACGCAAGCGCCGAGGACGATCCAGAACGGCAGCTGGCCGCGATATTCGTCGTAACCGCGAATCACGCTGCCGGAAAAGAAGGGCAACATGCGGTAGGTGACGGTGAAGAATACCGGCACCAGAAAGAACCAGAGGCCGATTTCGATCGCTGCCCCGACCAGCGCCGCGTCGGTCATCCCGATGCCGGCGGCGAAGAGCAGCAGGCCGGTGCAGCCGGCGGCAAGCGCGGCGAGCACGATCCACGCGTGCAGCTTGTGCTCATTGATCGAGGCGCGAACGCTGGCCAGCAGTGCGCGCCAGCCGAGCCACCAGCCAAGGGCGGCGACGGCCATGCCGAGCGGCAGCAGCGGCGCGGCAAAAAGGCCGGCGTAAAAGATCAGCCACCCGGCCGCAAGCAGGCAGAAGGCGGGAACGTACTGCCGCTGTTCAAGCGGCCCCTGTGCCACCCACTTCGGCAGCGCCGTCATCAGGAAGCCGAAGATGAAGAAGCTGAACAACCCGTAGATCATCAGCGCCGCATGGAGCCAGGTCGCCGGCACCGGCCAGGCGAACGGCGTGCCGAAACCGGCGTAGCGGGCACCGAGGTCGACGGACCAGAAGAGCATGGTGGCCAACGTCTGCACGCCGCCAGCCAGGAACATCACCCGGTGCGGCGCGGTGAAGAAGACCGCTTGCCGACTCATGCGCCAACTCATGCGCCAACTCCCCCGCCCGCCTCGGCCAGCCGCGCATCGACCAGCGCCGCGTGCCGGCGATAGACGCCGAGCGAGGAAAAAATATTTGCCGCGAGCAGTGCGGCGGCGACGAACAGCGCCGCGCCAGCCGGCCGCGCCAGCCACTCCGGCCACAGCGTGGCGCCGGCAAGCAGTGCGCAGGCCAGAAGATGGGCGCGGATCTGCCGCTGCATCGGCGCCTCGCCGAGCACCGCCTTCATGTTCGGCGCCACCACCTTGCCCTGCCCGCGGTTCTGCAGATGCAGCCAGATGAGGAAGGGAACGATCTTGT
>JAVFAT010000185.1:0-4260 GCA_034002385.1 Azospira sp.
GGTGGAGGTAAGCGGGATCGAACCGCTGACCTCTTGCATGCCATGCAAGCGCTCTCCCAGCTGAGCTATACCCCCGCTCGAAAGAAGGGCGCATTATAGGGAGCGACTCGCCCCCTGTAAAGCGGAGTTTGCTTCGACGCTGCAATATTTTTCGTTCAGGCCAGCCCACGTTGCAGGCGGGCCAGCACCGTCTCGCGCGGGAAGAGCGCGACGACTGCATCGACCGACGGCGTTTGCGCCTGGCCGGTGAGCAGCACGCGCAGCGGCATCGCCAGCTTGGGCATCTTCAGCCCGTGCTTCGCCACCGTTTCCTTGATCAGCGCGCCGATGGCCGGTGCTTCCCAGGCCACGCTCTTCAGCGCTTCGGCGAAATCGGCCAGCGCCGGCTTCGCTTCATCGGTGAGGTGCTGCGCAAGGATCTCGGTTCTCGGGTGCAGGTCGATGTAGAAGACCTCGGCAGCGTCAGCCAGTTCGTTGATGTTGCCGACGCGCTCTTTGTAGAGGCCGATGATCGCTTCCAGCGACGGCGATTTCGTCACCTTCACGTCGCGCTCGTCGAAGCGCTTCTGCACCAGCGCAGCCAGCCGCGCATTGTCGGCCTGCTTGATGTAGTGCGCGTTCAGCCAGTTCAGTTTCTCGGTGTTGAATTGCGCCGCCGACGGCGTGATGTGGTCGAGGTCGAACCATTCGACCAGCTGTTCACGCGAGAAAACCTCGTCGTCGCCGTGCGACCAGCCCAGCCGCGCCAGGTAATTGACGATCGCTTCCGGCAGGTAGCCGTTGGCCTCGTACTCCATGACGTTCACCGCGCTGTGGCGCTTCGAGAGCTTCTGGCCGTCGTCGCCGAGGATCATCGAGACGTGCGCGTAGGTCGGCACCGGCGCGCCGAGCGCCTGCAGGATGTTGATCTGGCGCGGCGTGTTGTTCACGTGGTCGTCGCCGCGGATGACGTGGCTGATGCCCATGTCCCAGTCGTCGACGACGACGCAGAAGTTATAGGTCGGCGTGCCGTCCGGGCGGGCGATGATGAGGTCGTCGAGTTCGGCGTTGTTGAATTCGATGCGGCCCTTGACCTTGTCGTCCCAGCCGACGATGCCGTCGCCCGGAGCGCGGAAGCGGATCACCGGCGACACGCCGGCGGGCGGTTCGGGCAGCGTCTTGCCCGGCTCGGGACGCCAGCGGCCGTCGTACTTCGGTTTCTCGCCGCGCTCGCGCTGCGCCTCGCGCATCGCATCCAGCTCTTCCGGCGAGGCGTAGCAGCGATAGGCGGTGCCGGCCTCCAGCATCTGCGCGATGACGGCCTTGTAGCGGTCCATGCGCTGCATCTGGTAGAACGGGCCTTCGTCGTAGCCCAGCTCCAGCCAGTCCATCGCCTGCAGGATGCCGTCGACCGCCTCCTGCGTCGAACGCGCGACGTCGGTGTCCTCGATGCGCAGGATGAACTGGCCGCCGTGGCGACGGGCGTAGGCCCACGAAAAGAGCGCGGTGCGGGCGCCGCCGATGTGCAGGAAGCCGGTCGGGGAGGGAGCGAAGCGGGTGCGGACCATGGTCGTTGACGAAAGGGGAAAGCCGCGCATTCTACCCGCAAAGCACCGGCTTGCTGGCAGCCGCCCCAAGTGCGGCCGCCCCTGCCGGCGCGCGAAAGGCGCGAAGATGGCGGCGAAAATTGACCCGCCTTTGGCGGTTGTGGTTTAATGCGCGCCTCTATCGGGCGGTTAGCTCAGCGGTAGAGCACTGCCTTCACACGGCAGGGGTCACAGGTTCGAACCCTGTACCGCCCACCAGACAGAAACCCCGCAAATCGCCGTTTGCGGGGTTTTTTTCATGTGCGATCGGCATCGGTGTGCTCTTGATCGCCTGTGCCTGCACTGTGGCGGGCGATGAAGTTGCCGAAATCTTCGGCCGGTAGCGGCCGGCTCAGCAGATAGCCCTGGATGCGGCTGCAGCCGAGCGCGCGCAGCTGCTCGCATTGCGCTTCGCTTTCCACGCCCTCGGCGACGACGTCCAGCCGCATGCTGTGGGCGAGTGCGATGACGGCGCTGGCGATGGCGCGATCGTTCGGGTCGTCCAGAATGTCGCGGACGAAGCTGCGGTCGATCTTCAGCGTGCCGACCGGGAACTGCTTGAGGTGGGAGAGCGAGGAATAGCCGGTGCCGAAATCGTCGATGGACAGGCTGATGCCGAGTTCGCGCAGTGCCTGAAGGGTGGCCCGGCTGTGCTCCGGGTCGTCCATCAGCGTGCTTTCGGTGATCTCCAGTTCGAGGGCTGCGGGCGGCAGCCCGGTTTCGCGCAGGATATCGGCCACCGTTGCCTGCAGCCGGCCCTTGCGGAACTGCACCGGCGAGACGTTGACCGAGACGACGAGGTTGTGGCCGGCTTGCAGCCAGGCTTGCGTTCGCCGGCAGGCATCGCGCAGCACCCATTCGCCGATGCGGTCGATCTCGCCGATTTCCTCGGCGACCGGGATGAAGCGGTCGGGGCCGATCCGGCCCCTTTCCGGATGCTGCCAGCGAACCAGCGCCTCCATGCCGTAGATGCGCCGCTCGTCGAGCAGGAGCTTGGGCTGGTATTCGACGAAGAGCTGGCCTTCGGGCAGCGCGCAGCGCAGGTCGGTTTCTAGGTGCGAGCGTTCGATGGCGGCGCTGTTGATCCTGTCCTCGAAGAAGCGGAAGGTGTTCTTGCCGGCCTGCTTGGCAAGGTACATCGAGGCATCGGCGTTGCGCATCAGCATCTCGATATCGGCGGCGTCCGCCGGATAGAGGCTGATGCCGACGCTGGCCGTGACGAACAGCTCCTTGTTTTCGATGCGGAACGGCGCCTGCATTTCGGCGATGATGCGGCCGGCGAGCGGCGCCACGTCGCTGGCCTGATGAACGTCTTCGACCAGGACGGCGAACTCGTCGCCACCCAGGCGGGCCAGCGTGTCGCTCTCGCGCAGCGTGCCGAGCAGGCGCTGGGCAGCTTCCTTCAGGACTTGATCGCCAGCGCCGTGGCCGAGCGTGTCGTTCACCACCTTGAAGCGATCGAGGTCGAGATAGAGCAGCGCCACCTGCCGGCCGCTGCGCTGGCTGCGCGCGGCGCCAGCTTCGAGCCGCTGGTGTATCAGCCGGCGGTTCGGCAGGTCGGTGAGCGGATCGTAGAAGGCCAGCCGCTCGATGGTCGACTCGGCGAACTTGCGCTCGTCGATGTTTTCGATGACGGCGACGTAGTGCGTCGTTCGTCCGCGTTCGTCGCAGATCGGCGAGATGCTTTCCATGCACCAGAACACCTCGCCCGAGCGCTTGCGGTTCTTCAGCTCGCCCCGCCACTCGCGGCCGGCTGCGAGCGTCTGCCACATGTCGGCGTAGACTTCCGGCGGCGTCTCGCCTGATTTCATCAGGCGTGGATTGTGTCCGAGAATTTCGTCGCGCGAGTAGCCGCAAAGGGCGAGCATCCGGTCGTTCACGTACTCGATGTTGCCGTTGGCGTCGGTGATCAGGATTCCGCTCGCGCTCTGGTCGATGGCCCGGTTGAGCTTGTGCAGCGCCGAGTCCTGCGCGTACTGCCTGGCGGCGCTGAGCAGATGCCGCCGCGTGCCGACGCCGAGGAAAGCGATGCCGGCGACCCAGAGCGAGCCGTGCAGGATGAGCAGGCGTTGCCGTGCCTCGTCGCGCAAGGCGAGATAGGGCGCGAGCGGAATCTTCACGTCGGTGGCGCCACGCATCTGGCCGACCGCGATGCCCGTCCAGGCATGGCACTGGAGGCAGCCTTCCTCCATCATCATCGGCTGCATCCGGCGCAGTGCCGGCGAGCCGTCGACCTCCGTGACCTCGCTGTAGTCGGTGAGCGTTTTGCCGACGATGCGCAGTGCCTTCCTTTCCCACTCGTCGGGGGCGTTTGCCGGATTCAGCACCTGTTCGCCGGTGATGCGGGTGCGGGAGCCGTACAGGCTGGACTGCGATTCCATCAGCAGGCGCAGCACGACGGCCGGGTTGTAGAGCGTGATCTCCTTGCCCGACGGCGTTTTCACGTCGCGTTCCGGCGCCGTCGCCATGAACGGATTCGGCGGCGTTTCGGGCGTTACCGGTACGTAGATCCCGCCGAGCTTGGTGGCCCAGACGCGGAAGGCGAGATCGCGCTGCAGCTGCGTCTTGGCTTCCGTTTCGGCAAGCGCCAGCATCTGCTCGTCTTCGGCGTGCCAGCTCCACACGATCGACGCGCCGAGCAGGGCTGTCCACGCCGCAGCGATGGCCAGCGCACGATAGATGATTTTGCTGCGGG
>JAVFAT010000186.1:0-4221 GCA_034002385.1 Azospira sp.
AGTGGTTCGTGAATGATGGCCTGAAGGGCGGCGAGCGGGTCGTCGTCGGCGGTGTCGTCAAGGTGCAGCCGGGCAGCGCGCTCAAGATCGTTGGCGAGGCCGGCGCCCCGGCGGGCAAGGCCTCGTCGGAATAGGGCGGGGCCGGCGATGATCTCCCGTTTCTTCATCGACCGGCCGATCTTCGCCGTTGTCGTTTCCCTCTTCATCACGCTGGCCGGCCTGCTGGCGATGAAGAACCTGCCCGTCGCGCAGTATCCGGAAATCGCTCCGCCCTCGGTCTCCGTCTCGGCGGTCTACCCTGGCGCCAGCGCCGAGACCGTTGCCTCCGCCGTGGCTGCCCCGCTGGAACAGCAGATCAACGGTGCCGAGGGGATGCGCACCATGAACTCGACCAGCTCGGCCACTGGCGTCATGTCGCTGTCGGCCAGCTTCGCCATCGGCACCGACATCGACCGGGCGGCCAGCGACATCCAGAACCGGGTCAACCTGGCGATGGCGCAGATGCCCGCTGCCGTCCGTCAGGGCGGCGTGATGGTGCAGAAGTCCAGCTCGAACATGCTGATGGTGATCGCCGTGCAGTCGCCGGACGGCAGCCACGACGAGGTCTATGTCAGCAACTACGCCAGCCTCAACCTGCTCGACGAGCTGAAGCGCATTCCGGGGGCCGGCAAGGTCGAAATCATGGGCGCCCGCGACTATGCCATGCGCCTGTGGCTGAAGCCCGACCGCATGGCGCAGATGGGCATTTCGGCCGAAGACATCGCGGCCGCGGTGCGCGAGCAGAATGCCCAGGTCGCGGTCGGCCAGATCGGCGCGCCGCCGAACAGCTCGCCCGTCGAACTGACCTTCCCGGTGACGACCCGCGGCCGCCTGACCGAGGTCGGCGAGTTCGAAAACATCGTCGTCCGCACCGGCGAAAACCAGGCCAGGGTGCGCGTCAAGGACGTGGCCCGCGTCGAGCTTGGCGCCGTCAGCTACGATTTTCGCGGCGCGCTGAACGGCAAGCCGGCGACGCTGATCACCATCTATCAGTCGCCCACGGCCAACGCCCTCGATCTGGCGCGCGCCGTGCGCGACCGGATGAGCGAACTGTCGCAGCGCTTTCCGTCGGGCATCGCCTACACCGTCCCCTTCGACAGCACCCGTTTCGTCGATGCCTCGATCAAGGAAGTGGTGCATACCTTCTTCGAGGCGCTGCTGCTGGTTCTGCTGGTCGTCTTCCTCTTTCTCCAGAACTGGCGGGCGACGCTGATTCCGCTTCTGGCGGTGCCGGTCTCGGTGCTCGGCGCCTTCGCCGGCATGTACCTGCTCGGCTACAGCATCAACACGCTGACCCTGTTCGGCATGGTGCTGGCCATCGGCATCGTCGTTGACGACGCCATCGTCGTCGTCGAGAACGTCGAGCGCCTGATGCATGAAGCCGGCCTCTCCGCCAGGGAAGCGGCGCGGCAGGCGATGGACGAGGTCACCGGCCCGGTGATCGCCATCGTCCTCGTGCTCTGCTCGGTGTTCATTCCGGTGGCCTTCATGGGCGGCACGACCGGCCAGTTGTATCGCCAGTTCGCCGTCACCATCGCCATCGCCGTCGTCCTTTCCGGCGTCGTCGCGCTGACCCTGACGCCGGCGCTGGCCGGCCTGCTGCTGAAGCCGGAAAGCGGCGACAAGCCCCGCTTCTTCCGCTGGTTCAACCGGCGCTTCGAGGCGCTCACCGAGGGCTACGCGCGCGGCACGCGGCGGCTGATGAAGCGTACCGCCGGCGGCTTGCTGATCTACGGCATCGTTGGCCTGGCGACCTTGGGCCTGTTCAAGGCGATGCCGACCACCTTCGTTCCCGGCGAGGATCAGGGCTACCTGATTGCCGCCGCCTTCCTGCCGGACGGCGCCAGCCTCGGCCGGACGGCGGAAGTCAGCCGGGAAGTGGAGGCCGGCGTGCGCGCTCATCCGGCAGTGCGCGACGTCATCTCCTTCACCGGCTTCAGCATGCTCGAAGGGCGGGTTGTCTCCAGTGCCGCCACCTATTTCGTCATGCTGCGCGACTGGGACGAGCGCAAGGAAGCGTCGCAGCACGCGTATGCGGTTCTTGGCGATCTCTACGGTGTTTTTGCCGGCGTGCGCGAGGCCATGGTGCTGGCCTTCAACCCGCCGTCGATCCCCGGCCTGGGGAGCACCGGCGGCCTCGAATTCATCATCCAGAACCGGGGCGAGGGCGGCGCCGGGCCGCTCGCCGGCGCGACGCAGGATTTCATCGCCAGGGCCAGCGCCCGCCCCGAACTGGCCGGCCTGAGCACGCAGCTGCGCGGCGCTTCGCCGCAGCTCTACCTCGACGTCGACCGCGAGAAAGCGCACTCCCTCGGCGTACCGCTGTCCGCGCTGTTCGGCAGTCTGCAACCGCTGTTCGGCGCCGCCTACGTCGATGACTTCAGCAAGTTCGGCAAGGTCTTCCGCGTCACCATGCAGGCCGAGCCGGAATACCGCTCGCGGCCGGAGGACATCGAGAACGTCTTCGTCCGCTCGAACAAGGGCCACATGGTGCCGCTCAAGTCGCTGGTGCGGGTCGAGCACAGCAGCGGCCCGGCGGCGATCACCCGCGTCAACGGCTTTCCGTCGGCAAGCATCAACGCCATGCCGGCGCCCGGCCGCAGCTCCGGCGAGGCGATGCGCGCGCTGGAGGAAGTCGCCGCCGGGCTGCCGCCCGGCATGGCCTACCAGTGGGGCGGGCAATCGCTGGAGGAAAAGGAGAGCGGCGGCAGCACGGCCCTGATCTTCGGCGCCGGCCTGCTCATGATCTTCCTCATCCTCGCCGCCCAGTACGAGAAATGGTCGTTGCCGTTCGGCGTCATGCTGGCCGTGCCCTTCGGACTGTTCGGCGCCTACCTGGCGATCGCCCTGCGCGGCATCGCCAGCGACGTCTATTTCCAGATCGGCCTGCTCACGCTGGTCGCGCTGTCGGCCAAGAACGCCATCCTGATCGTCGAGTTCGCCGTGCTCGAACGCGCGCGCGGGCTCTCTTCCTTCGACGCCGCGCTGAGCGCCGCGCGCCTGCGCTTCCGCCCGATCCTGATGACCTCGCTGGCCTTCGTCCTCGGTGTCGTGCCGCTCGCGCTGGCCAGCGGCGCCGGCGCCGGCAGCCGGCATTCGATCGGCACCGGCGTGCTCGGCGGCATGGTGGTGGCGACCCTGCTGGCGCTCTTCTTCGTGCCGCTGTTCTACGATCTGATCGAGCGCCTCGGCGCCCGGCGGCGGCCGGTGCCGCCAGCGTCGGAGGGCGGGTGACATGCGCGGCCGGCTGAACCTCCTGTGGCTGCTCTGCCTGCTCGGCGCATGTGCCGTCGGTCCCGACTACCGGCGCCCTGAGTTGGCCGTGCCGGCCGCCTACCGCTTTGCCGCGGCCGGCGACGCGGCGGCGGATGGATTGACGACGCCCGGATCGGCCGCGAGCAGATCGGCGGAAAATGGCTCGGCAGCCCCGCCGTGGTGGACCCAGTTCGCCGACCCGGTGCTCGATGCGCTGGTGCTTGAGGCGCTTGCCGGCAATGCCGATCTGCGCATTGCCACGGCGCGGCTTGAGGAATACCGCGCGATCCGCGTGGCAACCGGTGGCCCGCTGTTTCCGCAGCTGTCGTTGCCGGTGACGGCAACGCGCAGCCAGCAGGGGGATAACTCGGTCCAGACGCTGTACCAGGCGGGCCTGTCGCTGTCCTGGGAACTCGATTTCTGGGGCCGCATCCGGCGCCAGAGCGAGGCCGCGCGGGCCGACTATCTCGGCCAGGTGGCGGCGCGCCAGGCCGTGGCGCTGAGCCTGATCGGCGCGCTGGCGACCAGCTACGTCCAGCTGCGCGAATTCGATGCTCGGCTGGACATTGCCCGTCGCACGCAGGCCGACCGCGAGGAAGCGCTGCGCCTTGCCAGAGCGCGTTTCGCCAACGGCCTGATCTCGGAAATGGAGGTGAAGCAGGCCGCCTCGGAGAACGAGGGAACGCTGTTCAACGTGCAGGCGCTCGAACGGCTGCTGGCTGGCAAGGAGCACGAAATCAGCCTGCTGCTCGGCCGTGATCCGGGGCCGGTACCGCGCGGACGGAGCATTCACGAATTGCGGCGCCCCGCCGTGCCGGCGGGCCTGCCTTCCGATCTGCTTGGCCGCCGCCCCGACATCCTGCTTGCCGAGCAGAACCTCATTGCCGCCAATGCCCGCGTTGGCGCGGCCAAGGCCAGCCTGTTCCC
>JAVFAT010000187.1:0-4214 GCA_034002385.1 Azospira sp.
GGCGAGACCGAATCGCTGGTGGTCAAGCAGGGCGCGATCAACACCATCCCGGTGGTCGCCTCGGCCTTCGAGTTCGACTTCATGGGGGGCTCGAAGGGATCGGTGCTCGGCGAGCGCTTCGTGCGCGGCGTGCGCGTCGCCGTCGACAACGAGCTGCCCTTCATCTGCGTCACCGCCTCGGGCGGCGCGCGGATGCAGGAAGGCCTCTTCTCACTGATGCAGATGGCCAAGACCACGGCCGCGCTGACCCGGCTCTCGGAGAAGCGGCTGCCGTTCATCTCCATCCTCACCGACCCGACGATGGGCGGTGTCTCGGCGTCGTTCGCCTTCGTCGGCGACGTGGTCATCGCCGAACCGAACGCGCTGATCGGCTTCGCCGGCCCGCGCGTCATCGAGCAGACGGTGCGCGAGAAACTGCCGGAAGGCTTCCAGCGCGCCGAGTTCCTGCTGGACAAGGGCGCCATCGACATGATCGTCGACCGCCGCGAGATGAAGGCGACGCTGGCCCAGCTGCTGGCGCTGCTGCAGAAATTGCCGGCGGCGGCTTGAACCGCTTCCTGCGCAGAGACCGCGGAGGCGCAGAGGTCGCAGAGAAAGTCCTCGGGAAACTCTGCCTTCTCCGCGTCTCTGCGCCCTCTGCGTCGAAAGAGTTTTTGTGAAATCCCTGTCTGACTGGCTGACCCATCTTGAATCCCTGCACCCGAAAGGGCAGGCCGGCATCGAACTGGGGCTTGAGCGCGTTGCGCGCGTCAAGGCCGAGCTGGGCCAACAGCGCGGCCAGCGCGAAACCTGTCCGGTGATCGTCGTCGGCGGCACCAACGGCAAGGGTTCGACCTGTGCCTATCTCGAACATATCCTGTCGTATGCCGGCTATCGCACCGGCTGCTACGCGTCCCCGCACCTCCTGGCCTACAACGAGCGCGTGCGCCTCGACCGCCGGCCGGTCGCCGACGCGCCGCTGTGCGCCGCCTTCGCCCGTGTCGAAGCGGCGCGCATCGCCGCCGGCGACGTTGCGCTGACCTATTTCGAATTCGGCACGCTCGCCGCCTGGGAAGTGTTCGCTGCCGCCAACGTCGATGTCGTCATCCTCGAAGTCGGTCTCGGTGGCCGGCTTGACGCGGTGAATGTCTATGCGCCGGATGTCGCCGTCGTCACCGGTGTCGCGCTCGATCACACCGACTGGCTCGGCCCCGACCGCGAGAGCATCGGTCGCGAGAAGGCCGGCATTTTCCGCGCCGGGAAACCGGCGATCTGCGCCGACCCGCAGCCGCCACAGTCGCTCATCGACCACGCAACGGCGATCGGTGCCGACCTGCGGCTGATCGGCCGCGACTTCGGCCATTTCGGTGACAAGACGCAATGGACCTGGTGGGGGCGCAAGGCCGATGGCACGCAAACGCGCCGCGGCGGACTGGCCAACCCCGGCCTGCGCGGCGCGCAGCAGCTTTCCAATGCCTCGGCGGCGCTGGCCGCGCTCGCTGCGCTGAAGGCGCGGCTGCCGGTCGACATGCAATCGGTGCGGCGTGGCCTGATCGAGATCGAACTCGCCGGTCGCTTTCAGCTCGTGCCGGGCCGGCCGGCGGTGGTGCTCGACGTTGCCCACAACCCGCAGGCGGTGGCGACGCTCGCCGCCAACCTCGGCGACATGGGCTTCTACGAGAAGACGCACGCGGTCGTCGGGATGCTTGCCGACAAGGACATCGGCGGCACGCTTGCCGCACTCGCCGGCAAGGTCGATCACTGGCACCTGGCGACGCTCGACGTGCCGCGCGGCGCGACGGCCGAAACGCTGGCCGAAGCCGTCGCCGGGCAGCGGCTCGGCGGCACGCTGGCCTGCCACCCCGATCCGCTTGCTGCCTTCACCGTCGCCCGTGAGGCGGCCGGCGAAAATGATAGAATTCTCGTCTTTGGATCCTTCTATACCGTGGCGGCGGTCATGCGCGCTCTCAAGGAACCGTCCTGATGTCGATGCCGGAAGATGACGCCCAGTTGCCGCTGAAGAAGCGTGCCCGCCGTCGCCTGATCGGGGCGGTTGCCCTGACCCTCCTTGCCGCCGTCGTGCTGCCGATGGTGATGGATCCGGCGCCGCAGGCGCCGGACGCTGACGTCGAGATCCGCATCCCTGCCCGCGACCGCGTGCCGCCCTTCGAGCCGGCGGCGCTTGCCACCGCGCCTTCCGAAAAGACCGCTGCCAGACCCGTTGAAGCGCCTGCCGGCAAGATCGTCGAAAAAACGCTTGAAAAGCCGGCCGCAAAGGCGCCGGAACCCGCGCCCGCCGCGAAGTCGGCCGAAAAAGCGGCCGACAAACCCGCCGAAAAAACCGCTGAGAAAACCGCTGAGAAAGTCGCCGAAAAGCCGGCCGGCAAATCGAAGGCCGATGCCGACGACGGTCGCCGGGCGGCGGCGATTCTCGCCGGCCGGGCAGATGCGCCGGCCGCTCTCGAGCACGTCATCCTGATCGGCGCCTTCGCCAACCCGGCCAACGTCCGGCTGTTGCAGTCGAAGCTCGGCGAACTCGGCATCAAGGTCTATACCGAAGCTCTCGATTCGCCGCAGGGGAAGAAGACACGCGTGCGTGCCGGCCCCTTCCCGAGCCGTGAAGCAGCCGAGAAGGCGCTGGCGAGGATGCAGCGCATCGGCGTCAATGGCGTCCTCGCCACGCGCTAGCGAGGAATGTTCCTTGTCGTTTACGGCTTTCGATTACGCTGTCGTCGTCATCCTCGCTGCCTCGCTCGCGCTCGGTGTGTGGCGCGGCCTGATCGGCGAGGTGCTGGCGCTGCTTGCCTGGGTCGTGGCCGCTTTCGCTTCATGGCAGTTCGGGCGCGAGGTCGGGGAACTGATCACCGCCATTCCCGATCCGGGGCTGCGCGTGCTCGCCGGCTACGCACTGGTCTTCGTTGGCGTTGTTTTCGTGCTGGCGCTGGTCAGGCAGGCCGTGCGCGGGCTGATGCGGGTTCTCGGGCTGACGGCCGTCGATCGCGTGTTCGGCGTCATGTTCGGGCTGGCGCGGGGTCTGCTGATCGTCCTCGTGCTGGTGGCGGCGGGCGGAATGACCTCGGCGCCGAAGGAAGCCTGGTGGGCACAGGCGCGGCTGGCGCCGCCGCTGGAAACCGCCGTGCTGGCGAGCAAGCCCTGGCTGCCGCCGGAAGCGGCGAAACGGATTCGATTCAGATAGCAACAATCAGGTAGGAAACCACCAAGATGTGCGGAATTCTCGGCGTCGTCGCAAGTACCCCGGTCAACCAGTTGCTCTACGATGGCCTGATGGTGCTGCAGCACCGTGGCCAGGATGCGGCCGGCATCGTCACCGCGGAGGGCAACACCTTTCACATGCACAAGGGGCCGGGGCTGGTGCGCGATGTTTTCCGGACGCGCAACATGCGCGCGCTGCCGGGCAACATCGGCATTGGCCACGTGCGTTATCCGACTGCCGGCTCGGCCTACAACTTCGCCGAGTCGCAACCCTTCTACGTCAATTCGCCGTTCGGCATCGTGCTTGGCCACAACGGCAACCTGACCAACACGCAGCAGCTGCAGGAGGTGATGTTCCGGCTTGACCGCCGGCACATCAACACCAACTCGGATTCCGAGGTGCTGCTCAACGTGCTCGCGCACGAATTGCAGGCCGCCGCGCATGGCTTCGAGCTGGATGTGGACAGCATCTTCCAGGCCGTTGCCGGCGTGCATCGCCGCTGTCGCGGCGCCTATGCCGTGGTGGCGCTGATTGCCGGTTACGGGCTGCTCGCCTTCCGCGATCCGCACGGCATCCGGCCGCTGGTCTTCGGCAGCAACGAGACGGAGGCCGGTACCGAGTACCTCGTCGCCTCCGAATCGGTGGCGCTCGACACCCTTGGCTTCTCGGCCGTGCGCGACATCGAGCCGGGCGAGGCGATCTTCATCAGCTACGATCATCAGCTGCACACGCGCCAGTGCGCGCAGCAGCCGGTTTATTCACCGTGCATCTTCGAGTACGTGTACCTGGCGCGCCCGGATTCGGTGATCGACGGCGTCTCGGTTTACGAAACCCGGCTGCGCATGGGCCAGCACCTGGCGGAGAAGGTGAAGGCGAGCATCCCGATCGACGAGATCGACATCGTCATCCCGATCCCCGATTCGTCGCGTCCGTCGGCGATGGAACTGGCGCAGACGCTAGGCATCCCGTACCGCGAGGGCTTCGTCAAGAACCGCTACATCGGCCGCACCTTCATCATGCC
>JAVFAT010000188.1:0-4203 GCA_034002385.1 Azospira sp.
GGAAATGAAATCCCTGACAATCGGCACGCTCGGTCGATTCTTCCGGAACATTCCAGTTTCAGGATACCCATCGGCGCGCAAGAGCGCAGAAATCGCTTGCGCACGCACACGGGATCGTTTGCCGGCACGGCGCCGCCATCGGTGTGTCTCGTTGATTCGGCAAGCAGGCAAGCGATCCGCCCTCCGACGGACGCGCGCCCAAAGTGCGCGCCAATTGAAAAAAAACGCCGTCACGGAATCCCGTGACGGCGCAATAAGAGGGGAGGAGTGAAACCGTCTTAGTAGACGTCGTGCTGGGTGTTATGCACGTTGAACTTGCCGGTCGGCGTCACCAGGCGCTTGTCCTTGATGACAGTCTTGACCTTGCGCGTCTTGTCATCGATGACGACGATGGCCGACGGTTCGGTCTTGTTGCCGGTCCAGACGGAGAACCAGATCTCGTCGCCCTTCTCGTTGTACTCGCCCTGCACGACGCGCTGCAGGCCCTTGGTCTTGCCAAGGTTGGCCGCGGCGGCGACGTCGATGACTTCCGGCTTGGCGTCGGCGCTGCCGAGTTCCGAAACCTTGTACACCGT
This sequence comes from Azospira sp., assembly GCA_034002385.1. Taxonomy (GTDB): domain Bacteria; phylum Pseudomonadota; class Gammaproteobacteria; order Burkholderiales; family Rhodocyclaceae; genus Proximibacter. Next base: position 576 of record JAVFAT010000188.1, read on the forward strand.
GACCGAACCGGCCAGCTTCGGATCGGGGTTCAGCGGCGAGTCGGCCCACAGGTTGTCGGACTTCGGGTGCGTCTTCACGAACAGCGAGTTGGCACCGTGGTTCTTCAGCTCCTGCACGACCTTCCAGGCATGTTCCGGACGATTCTTCGGATCGGTGCCGATCAGCGTGATGACGTCAGCACCAAGGTGCGATGTCGCCCAGACCGGGCCGTACTTCGGGTGGTTGATGTTGGCGCCGCGACCCGGGTGCGGGATTTTGGCGGTATCGACCAGGGCTTCGAACTTGCCTTCCTTGATGTCGACGACGGCGATCTTGTTCGATGCGTTGGCGGCGACGAGGAAGTAGCGCTTCGAGGAATCGTAGCCGCCGTCATGCAGGAACTTGGCGGTGTTGATCGTGGTTTCGCGCAGGTTGGTCAGGTCGGAGTAGTCGACCATCTTGACCATGCCCGTTTCCTTGACGCTGATGAGGAACTCCGGCTTCGTCGTCGACGAGACGATCGAGGCGACGCGCGGTTCCGGATGGTAGGCGCCGTCGACGGTGGTGCCGCGGGTGGACACGTTCTTCAGCGGCTCCAGCGTCAGGCCGTCGAGGATGGTGTATTGCGGCGGCCAGTACGAACCGACGACCGCGTACTTGTCCTCGTAGCCCTTGGCCTTCGAGGTATCGACCGAGCGCGTCTCGAAGCCGGCCTTGATGGTGGCGACGACGGTGGGCTTCTCGTACCAGGTGTCGATCATGTCGAGGCGACCATCGCGGCCGACGACGTGGATGTAGCGGCCGGAGAGCGAGATGCGCGAGATGTGCACCGCGTAGCCGGTCTTGACGATGCCCCAGATCTTCTTGGTGTCGCCGTCGATCAACGCCACCTCGCCGGCGTCGCGCAGCGTCACCGAGAAGACGTTGTTGATGTTGATGTTGTTCATCTTCTTGGTCGGCCGCTGGTCGACCGGGACGTGCAGCTTCCACGTCTTCTTCATGTCCTCCAGGCTCCACTCGGGCGGGGCCTCGGGCGGCATCTGGATGTAGGTGGCGATGTTCTTCAGCTCTTCCTTGGTCAGGATGTCGTCGAAGTTGGGCATGCCGCCCTCAGTGCCGTAGCCGATCACCTTCTCCAGGCGCGACTGGCCGAGCTTGACCGAGTTCGCCGGCTCCAGGTTCTTGCCGGTGGCGCCCTTGCGCAGCATGCCGTGGCAGCCGGCGCAGCGCTCGAAGTAGATTTTGCCGCTCGCAGCCTTGGCTTCTTCCGACAGCGTCGGCGTGCCGGCAGCGAAGGCCATGCTTACCGAAAACGGCAGCGTAGCCAGGGTAATCGCTGTTTTCAGTCCTTTTTTCATTGTTTCCTCTCCAATAGGTAAAGTGACAGCCCGGCAGAAGAAAGCTCGCCGGTTCCGACAATCCATGTACTTCCATGCCTTGTCTGGCAGTCACTTTATGCGCCGGCCCAGGTGATTTTCTTGACCGAAATCAAGCAAAAAAAGCCGGGAGAGGCACCTCCGGGTACAGTCGTTACGATTTTCAAAGGGAACAGATCAGATTTACAAAAGTGCGGCTAAAAAAGGCAGAGAACACGGTTCCTGATGGCCAATTTTTTACGATATTGGGCCGTTTTCACTGTTCATCCATAAAACACGTATTTGTGTGACTTCCACCGGCTTTTCCCGATCCGCATGATCGCGTTTCGAACACCGGCCTTTTCCGGTGCGGGAGCCTGCCATGTCCTTACGGGAAAACTGCGCGGCCGGGATGGCCGCGATGCCGACGGCGCTTGCAACAATGGTCGAACTGACCGTCGCCGACCTGCGGCGCCTAGGCGAAGCCACGCGATCGTTGATCGAACGACTGATCGGTCTCGACCGACTGCTCGTCGACGACACCGATACGCGCGTGCTCGTCCTCGTCCGTCACGAGGCACTGGCAAAAGCCGGCGGTGAGTTGCGCAGGCAGGTTGCCGCACGGGAACCGGCGACCGCCGAACGAGCGGCGCTGATCGAACTGGCGCAGCCTTCCTGCGGCCGCCCGCCGCGCTGCCAGCCGTCGCTGGCACATGTACTGCGCGCGCATATGCAAGGCGCTCTGGCCAGACACGACGGCCGTTTCAGCGAAGCGGCAAAAGCCCTGGACATCGCCGACAACACCTTGCGCCGGCAACTAGGGCCGGCATCGCCCCCCTGAGCTGCCGGATTCCCCTGCATCATTTTTCCGCTTTTGCGCCGCCGTGCCTTCGCGGCAGGCATCGATCCTTGACGATTCCTCAGCCGCCGGCCCGGGCCAGCTTGCGTCGCAGCGTCGTCACGTGGATACCGAGGGCGCGTGCCGCCGCCATCCTGTTGCCCTGATGCAGTTCCAGCATACGGCGGATATGCGCAGCTTCGACCTCGGCGACGGCAGCCGTTGCCGCCGCGTCCGGCAAATCCGGTGCTGCCAGGCCGAGACGTTCGACATGCGCCGCATCCGCAAGATAGCGGCGCGCACGTCCGGGCGCCGCTTCGGCGATCTCGGGCCGTGTGCCGAGGACAACGATGCGGGCGCCGGGGTCGAGCGCGAGCAGACGTTCAATCAGTTGCAGCTTGTCGATCAGGATCAGGGCGGGATCGCCGGCCGGCCGCAGGTCGACCACGGCCAGCCCGTCGGCAGCAGCAACGCCATCCGCCGCAGGAGCACTCATCGTCCGGCCAGCCAGGCGAGCGTGCCGATGGCACCGGCGATTTGCGGCGACCACGGGTGACCAACGTTGATGCGCAGGCAGTTGCGGAACTCGCGCTGCGCCGAGAAGATCGGCCCCGGCGCGACGCTGACGCCCTGCGTCAGCGCCTGCCGGTGGATGGCCAGCGCGTCGGCCCCGGGCGGCAGTTCCAGCCAGACGAAGTAGCCGCCGCGCGGCCGCGCCAGCCGGGTGCCGGCCGGGAAAACGCGCTCGATCTCGGCGACCACCGCTGCCTCCTGCGCCGCCAGCGTCGCGCGCAGGTGGCGCAGGTGGCGCTCGTAGCCGCCGCGCTTCATGAAGTCGGCAAGCGCGGCCTGCGCCGGGATGTTGGTGGCGATGCTCGACGACAGCTTCAGCCGGCGGATCTTCTCGGCGAAGCGGCCGGCGGCGACCCAGCCGACGCGGTAGCCGGGCGCCAGGCACTTGGCGAACGACGAGACGTGCATGACCAGCCCGTCGGCGTCGAGCGCCTTGCTCGGCAGCGGCTTCTTCGGGTCGAAGTAGAGCTCGGCGTAGACGTCGTCCTCGATCAGCGGGATGCCGTGCCGCGCGAGCAGCGCCACCAGCTCGCGCCGCGCCTCGTCCGGCACCGTGCTGCCGAGCGGGTTCTGGAAGTTGAGCATGCACAGGCAGGCCTTCACCGGATGCTGCGCGATGGCCGCCTCCAGCGCCGGCAGGCTGATGCCGTCGCGCGGGTGCGTCGGGATCTCGACCACCTTCAGGCCGAGGCGCTCGATTGCCTGCAGCCCGCCGTAGAAGCACGGCGATTCGATGGCGACGATGTCGCCCGGCTTGCACACCGCCTGCAGGCACAGGTTGATGCCTTCCATCGCGCCCGAGGTGATGACGATCTCGGCCGGCGCCACGTCGGCGCCGTCGGCCAGGTAGCGCAGCGCGATCTGCCGGCGCAGTTCCTCGTT
>JAVFAT010000189.1:0-4143 GCA_034002385.1 Azospira sp.
GACATCACCGCCCGCCTGCTCTCCTCCGCCCTCACCCACCAGGCCAACGCCTGAATTCAAGGACTCCCGAAGAGCCACTTCCACCCCGAACCGGCCTGGCGGCACGGTACGCCCCCACGGAGCGCGGTCGTCCTGGTGAACCTCGGCACGCCGGCAGCACCGACCGCTGCCGCACTGAAGCGCTATCTGCGCGAGTTCCTCTCCGACCGGCGCGTCGTCGAAATACCGCGCCTCGTCTGGTGGCCGATCCTGAACGGCATCATCCTCAACACGCGGCCGGCGAAATCGGCGGAAAAATACGCCACGGTGTGGACGCCGGAAGGCTCGCCGCTGAAGGTGCATACCGAACGCCAGACGCAATTGCTGGCAGCGGAACTGGCGGCGGCCGGGCACCGCGACCTGATCGTCGACTACGCGATGCGTTATGGCCAGCCCTCGATTCCGGCGACCCTCGCCCGGCTCAAGGCCGAAGGCTGCACGCGCATCCTGCTGGTGCCGCTCTACCCGCAGTACGCCGGCAGCACCAGCGCCACCGTGCTCGACGAAGCCTGTCGCTGGCTGACGAAGACACGCCGCCAGCCGGAACTGCGCACGCAGCCGGGCTTCTGCGACGACCCCGGCTACATCGCCGCCCTCGCCGCCAGCGTGCGCGAGCACTGGGCCGAGCACGGCCGGCCGGCGAGCGGCTACCGGCTGCTGATGAGCTTTCACGGCGTGCCGCGCGCCACGCTCGACCAGGGCGATCCGTACCACTGCCAATGCCTGAAAACCGGCCGCCTGCTCGCCGAGGCACTGGCGCTGACGCCCGAGGAGCATCTCGTCTGTTTCCAGTCGCGCTTCGGCCGCGCCGAATGGCTGCAACCCTACACCGCACCGACCTTGCAGGCGCTCGCCCGCGGAGGCGTCGGCCGGGTGGACGTCATTTGTCCGGGCTTCGTCAGCGATTGCCTGGAGACGCTGGAAGAAATCGCCGTCGAAGGCAAGGCCGATTTCCTCGCCGCCGGCGGCAGCGAATACCACTACATTCCGGCGCTGAACGAGCGTGCGGACTGGATCGCCGCTCTCGCCGCGCTGGTCGAAGCACAGCTTGCCGGCTGGCCGACGCGCGCGCCGGCGGACGAAGCGGCACTGGCACTTTCCGCCACCCGCGCCCGCGAGCGCGGCGCCCCCGCCTGACGGAAAACGCAACGAGGAAAACCGGGCGTCGACGCGGCATTCCGCCCGGAAAGCCGCTGCCCTTGGGCTTTCTGCAAACGCTAAACCTGCCATCGCCCGCTGCCGATATAGGCTTCATTGAAGTGAAGGAAGCCGCCATGAGAATCGCCAGCGCCGAAGTGCAGATGAACTCGACCCGCAGCGCGCATCAACACCACGAGATCAGCGAATCCCTGCTCGCCTGGGTCGGAGAACGCCCGCCCGCTGCCGGCGATGCGGCTGGCGGCAGGCCGGGAGGCCCGCCGCAATCCCTGCTCGACGAAGCGGTGAAAATTTCGGAAGCCGGCCGCAGCGCACAGGCCGGCGAGGCGGAGGCGATCGAGCAGGCACGGGACGCCGCCGAGAACGATCCGCGCATCGCACTGCTACGCCGGATGATCGAGATGCTCACCGGTGAGCAAATACGCATCTTCGACGCGGCCGAAATCGGCCAGGAAGACGCTGCCGGCGCACAGGCGGCTCCGGCAGCGGACGAGGCGCCGCTCGGCTTCGGCGTCGAGTACGAGTACCGCGAGGTCTACAGTGAATCGGAGCAGACTGCCTTTTCCGCCACCGGCCTCGTGCGCACCGCCGACGGCAAGGAAATCGCGTTCTCGCTCGCACTCTCGATGTCGCGCAGCTATTACGAGGAAAGCAGCGTCAGCCTGCGCCTGGGCGACGCAGCGCGCCAGCAGAAGGATCCGCTGGTTCTCGATTTCGCCGGCAACGCCGGCCAGTTGAGCGACCAGCGCTTCAAGTTCGACATCGACGCCGACGGCCAGGCGGACAGCATCAATCTGCTGGCACCGGGCGCCGCCTTCCTCGCCTTCGACCGCAACAGCGACGGCCGCATCAACGACGGCCGCGAACTGTTCGGCACGCAGAGCGGCGACGGCTTCGCCGACCTCGCCGCCCACGACGACGACAGCAACGGCTGGATCGACGAGGCCGACGCCATCTATTCGCAACTGCGTCTGTGGACGCCTGGCGCCAACGGCGGCGGCGCGCTCCAAACCCTGCGGGAAGCGAACGTCGGCGCCATCGGCCTGGCACGGGTGGAGACGCCGTTCTCGATTCGAGGCAACGGCAACGAGGCCCTCGGCCAGGTGCGCAGCAGCGGCATTTTTTTGCGGGAAAACGGTGGGGCTGGCACAATCCAGCAAATAGACCTGAGCGTCTGACCCTGACCAGGCTGGTCGGGGAAACGACGCCGCCCCCATCAACAGAGAATCCGTATCCGCATGTCGAACTGGAAAATCTGGCTACGCCTGACCGTGGCCATCTGGCTTGTGCTCGTCGTCGTCTGGACGGGCATGATCACCTGGGAAAGCGAAGTCAATCGCGAAACCGCCATCCGCCAGGCGCAGGACTTCGCCGGCAGCATCCACGAAATGACCATGGCCGGCCTCACCGGCATGATGATCACCGGCACCGTCGATCAGCGCGAGGTCTTTCTCGACCAGATCAAGCAGCTCTCGATCATCAAGGATCTGCACGTCGCCCGCTCCGACGCGGTGACGCAGACCTACGGCCCCGACACCAAATCGAACCGCCAGCTCGACGCCGTCGAGAAGCAGGTGATGGCCTCCGGGCAACCCTACATGCGGGTTGAGCGCGAGGGCGGCAGTTCGTTCCTGCACGTGGTCACGCCGACAGCGGCAGCAAAGAGCTACCTCGGCAAGGACTGCCTGATGTGCCATCAGGTGCCGGAAGGGACCATCCTCGGCGTCGTCAGCATGAAGGTTTCGCTCGACGCGGTCGAGAGCGAGGTCAAAAGCTTCCGCCTGAAGATCGCTGCTGCCGCTGCCGGCGTCAGCCTGCTGCTGCTTCTGGTGATCTGGTTCCTCACCCGGCATTTCGTCACGGCGCCGCTCGAACGCCTGACCGACGGCCTGCGTGACATCGCCCGCGGCGAGGGCGACCTGACGCGCCGCCTGCCGGTCAAGGGCAATGACGAGATCGGCCAGGCCTCGGCGATATTCAATGAAATGATGGAGAACTTCTGCCGCCTCGTGCGCCAGGTCGGCGATTCCGCCAGCCAGGTTTCGCAGCAGGCGCACGAACTCTCCGAAGCAGCCCGCCGCGTGACGGAAGGCTCGCACCTGCAGAACAGCCAGTCGGCGCAGGCGTCGGAGTCAATGGAAAACATGCTGCAGAGCATCGCTGCGATCGCCGAGAGCGCCGAGCACGTCAACCGCCAGTCGCAGGAAAGCCTGCGCCGGGCCAACGAAGGCAGCCGCAGCCTGGCCCGCCTGCACGAAGAAATGAACGACATCGGCTCGACGGTGACGGCAACGGCCGATTCGGTAAATGAGTTCGTGCGCAGCACCGAGGTCATCAGCCGAATGACGCAGGAAGTGAAGGCCATCGCCGAGCAAACGAACCTGCTGGCACTCAACGCGGCCATCGAGGCCGCCCGCGCCGGCGAAGCCGGGCGCGGTTTTGCGGTGGTCGCCGACGAGGTCAGGAAGCTGGCCGAAAAATCCGCGCTCGCGGCGCAGGAAATCGACGGCATCACGGCAACGCTGTCCTCGCAGTCGGCCAGCGTGCACCGCGCGATCAATGACGGACTGCGCCACATCGCCGGTAGCCAGGCGACCATCGCATCCGTCACCGACATTCTGGAAGCGACCAACGGCTCGGTCGTTGAAGTCGGCAACGGCCTCGATGCCATCGCCGCCGCCACCGAGGCGCAACGCCAGAGCAGCAGCAGCGTCGCCGACAGCATCGAGGCCATTGCCGCCGGCGCGCGCGAGAACAACCAGGCGGTGGAGCAGACCGCAGCGGCAGCGACGGCGCTCGAATCGCTGGCCGGCGGCCTGCAATCGACGGTCGGTCGCTTCAAGGTCTGATCCGCATCGCACCACGGCCGGGCGCGAAAGCCCGGTCGCCGGCCCCTCCGCGCAGCCAGGCGGCGGAAATTTCCGCCGCCTCTTGAAACGCGGAAAA
>JAVFAT010000190.1:0-4099 GCA_034002385.1 Azospira sp.
AAATTCCGGCGTTCGTCGGCGCCGCGATAGGCCGGGAAGGACAGTGCGGCAGCACCGACGCCGGCTTCCCACAGCGGCCGTTCGATGCCCCCGGCCAGGGCTGCGCCGGGCAGTGCCGAAAGCAGCGCCGGCAGGATGAGCCGCCCCATCCGGAACATCAGTCGCTCTCCGCCGCCAGCGAACCCGTCGCCTCGATTTCGACCAGCAGGTCGGCGCGACAGATGTCGGCCTGCACGTAAAGCACCGGCACGGCGCTGCCGAGCACGTCTTCCATCGCCGCGCGCACCGCCGGGTAGTCGGCGGCGTGGCGAACGTAGGCGCGATAGTCGAAATCCGCCAGCGCGAACGGGGCAGCGCCGGCGATGCGCTTGGCTTCGCCGACGACGGCGTCGATGTTGGTCAGCGCCTCGCGCGTCTGCGCGGCGACGTCGCCGACGTGCACGGTGCGGTGGCCGACGATGCTCGCCGTCCCGGAGATGAACAGCAGCGCCTGGCCCGGCAGTCGGGCCAGCGTGCCGCGCGCGAAGGTCGGGCTGCGCGGGCCGTAGTCGGCCGGATAGTTCCAGGCGCTGACCTGGCGCGGATTTTCCAGCGGCAGCGCCGCTTCGCGTCCGGCCATGAAGGCGATGGACAGCGGCCCGCCGCGCACGCCGAGCGCACAGGCCGCAGGCACCGCGCCGCCGGCCAGCCGGCCGCAGGCGAGGAAGGCGTCCTGGCGACCGATGTTGAACTGGCGGTAGCGTTCGAGAGCGGCGTTCCCGCCATGCTTCGCGTCGCTTTCTTCCGGGTCGTTCTTCGTGCCGGTTGCCGCGCGGCGGCTTTCCGCGCCGCCGCCAGCCGTGTCGCCTCGTGCCACGGTTTCTGCGTCGCCTGCCGCACCGCTTTCCACGTTGATGTCGGCGAGGTAGTTCCACACCCGCCACAGATCGGGGAAACCCTCGGCATCGAGCAGGCGGAAGATGCGGCGGTAGGCGTCGCCGGTGGCCCGTTGCAGGGCGCTGGCGCCGTCGCGCGCCGGGAAATCGGCCTCGTCGACTTCGACGACGCCGTAAAGAACGTGGTTGTCGACGCCGAAGCGGATGCCCTGCGCTTCGCCGGTGATGCAGGTGGCGGCGCTGTGCCAGGCGTCGCCGAGGCGCTCGTCGGCCGGGCCGGAAACGCCGAGCAGCGGCGCCATGACGCGCTGCATCGGCAGATTGCCACAGGCCGGCGTGGCCTGCTCGCCGACGACGGCCAGACCGAGCAGGTGCGCGGCGCCGGAATCGAGCGGAACGGCGGCCAGTTCGGCCGGCGACAGCGGCGACAGTGTTAGTGGATGCGTCCGTTTCATGTGTGCGCCACGCGCCCTTTGCGCGCCCTGTCAGCGCCGTCGGCGAACGCCCGCCGACCCTTGCCTGCCAACCCTTCCGACATGGAAGCTCCGATCATCGATGCGGCGGCTGCCGCCCTCCTGCCGCCATCGTTGTCACGTGGCGGTTGCCTGTTCCGTTTTTTTGTAATGAAAATCCGGGCGGGATTATAGCCTTGCCGCCCCGCACGCCTCCACCGGCGCGCCACCGGCGGCCGCCCCGGCCGTCGCTTCGCTTGCCCGCTTCGGCCGCCGCGACACCTTCACCGGCGACATCGAGGCGATGGCATCGGCCTGCAATTCCGGGCTGAGCACCGGCCGCATCCCGACCGGCTGGCGCGGGTGGCGCTGGAACTCGCGCTTGGCCTGTTCCAGCTGCTCCTTGTTGGCGCTGAAGTAGCGCGCGGCGGCGATCGTCTGCGGCAGGTGCTTCAGGATGTGCCACAGGCTCCAGCGATGCTGCCACAGGCGTTTGGCGAAGCGGCGACGATACCCCTTGCTGTCGTAGAAGCGGCGCACGTGCCAGTTGTAGAGCGCGTCCATCTGCTCACGCGACTCGAAGCCGTGCGGCTTGAAGACGAAGTTGAGGCAGTTCATCAGGCGCCAGTCCTCGACGAAATCGCCGCTCTGGCCGCTGACGCATTCGTCCCAGATCGGCGCGCCGTGCAGCGGGCTGAACTTGGTCATGTTCATCTCGTCGAGATCGAGCGAGAGGATGAAGTCGCTGGTCGCCCTGATCGTCTCCGGCGTCTCGCCGGGCATCCCGAAGATGAACAGGCCCTTGGCGCGCAGGCCGGCGGCGTGGATCTGCTCAACCGTCTTCTTCACCGCGTCGAGCGTGACGCCGGCCTTGTGCCGCGCCATCATCTCCGGGTCGGCCGACTCGATGCCCATCGACACCATCAGCGCGCCGGCCTGCTTCAGCTTGGCCAGCATCTCGTCCGAGGTGTGGCCGGTGCGGATCGCGCAGTTGAAGTGCATCCCCAGCGGCTTCTCGATGAGCAGTTCGCACAGCTCGAAGACGCGCTTCTTCTGCGCCGTGAACAGGTCGTCGTAGAAGTTGATGTGATGTACGCCGAAGTGGTCGCGCAGGTGCTTCATGTGGTCGTACACGTACTGCGCCGAATTGACCTTGTACAGCCGCTCGAACACCGTGCGGTCGCAGAACGAGCAGGTGTAGGGACAGCCGCGCGAGGTGATCATCGTCGCCCCGTAGCGCTTGGCATAGGCGAACAGCGGCAGGTGGTAACCCTGCGGAAAGCCGGCCAGCTTCTCGTAGGCGGGAAACGGCAACTCGTCGAGATCAAGGATGCGGTTGCGGCGCGGGTTGGTGACGATGCGGCCGCCGTTCTCCCCGCCGTTTTCAGTATCGCGCCAGACGAGGTTGCCGATCTCGGCAAGCGGCCTGCCCTCGGCCAGATCGAGCAGCAGCCCCTCGCCCTCGCCGATGCACAGATAGTCGATCTCCGGGTATTCCGCCAGCACCGGCGCGCCGAGCGACGAGACATGCACGTTGCCGAAGACGATCTTCACCTGCGGCCGGCGCGCCTTGATCAGCGCGGCGATCTCCAGCGCATCCATGAAGCCCGAGGTGGTCGCCGAGAAGCCGACCAGCTCCGGCTCGGTGGCGAGGATGAGTTCCGCATTCTCGGCAATCGTCGGCGGCGCGTAGGGGCCGAGGCAGTCGTGCACCGCCGTCGGATGCCCGTGTTTTTCCAGCCAGGCAGCCAGCTGCAGGATGCCGATCGGCGCCATGCGGTTGGCCAGCACCGAGAAGTCGGGCTGGCCGGGAACGAAGTTGAAGCCGGCGGGATGGACGAGGGTGACTTTCATGCGGATCGGTTGCGACACTCGGGTTCGGAAGCTGGCAATTATCCCGGTTTTGCGGGGTGGCGAGAGGACGTTGTCAAGGGCGTCCGGCGTCGGCGGCGGCGTGCCCGCCCGCCGCCGCCGGCCGGGCCGGGCCGCATGGCGCTGCTGCCGACCGGGCCGCATCGCTCTGCTAGAATGCATCGATCCTCAACACCCTGGCCATGCGCGGGCGCCGCGTCGGATGGCCAACCGTATGGACATAGTCTTACTGCTCCTGCTCATTCTCATCAACGCTGCCTTTGCCATGTCGGAGATGGCGGTCGTCTCCTCCCGCAAGTCCCGCCTGCAAAGCCTGGCCGAAGACGGCAGCATCGGCGCCGATGCGGCGCTCAAGCTGCATCAGGAACCCTCGAACTTCCTGTCGACCATCCAGGTCGGCATCACCAGCGTCGGCATTCTCAGCGGTGCCATCGGTGAGGCCGTGCTCGCCGATCCGCTGTCCGCCTGGCTCGGCGCCATTCCCCTCCTTGAACCCTACGCGCGCGGCATTGCGCTGACCGTGACCGTCGTCGGCCTGACTTATTTCTCGGTGGTCATCGGCGAGCTGGTGCCGAAGCAGCTGGCGCTGCTTGCGCCGGAGGGCATTGCTTCGCTGATCGCGCGGCCGATGCAGTTGCTTGCCAACCTGACGCATCCGCTGGTGGTCGTGCTGTCGAAATCCTCGTCGCTCGTCCTGCGCCTCTTCGGCGCGCGCCGCAAGGAAGAGCCGCCGGTGACCGACGACGAGATCAAGGTGCTCATGGAGCAGGGCGCCGAGGCCGGCGTTTTCCACGAGAGCGAGCAGGCCATCGTCTCCAACGTGCTGCGCCTCGACGAGCAGCGCATCGCGGCGATCATGACGCCGCGCCGCGAGATGTGGGTGGTCGACCTCGACGACGG
>JAVFAT010000191.1:0-4089 GCA_034002385.1 Azospira sp.
CCGAATCGAAGCACGACGAGATCGTCCGTGACCTGCACGCCTGCCACGAGCACCGTCCGGAGCTGGCGATGGTCGACTCGGCCAAGGGCATCACCAACTTCCATTCGCCGAACGACATCATCGTCGATGCCTCGATGCCGGCAATGATCCGCCAGGGCGGCAAGATGTGGGGTTCCGACGGCAAGCAGTACGACAGCAAGTGCGTGATGCCGGAATCGACCTTCGCCCGTATCTACCAGGAGATGATCAACTTCTGCAAATGGCACGGCAACTTCGATCCGAAGACCATGGGCACCGTGCCCAACGTCGGCCTGATGGCGCAACAAGCCGAGGAATACGGCTCGCACGACAAGACCTTCGAGATCGTCGAGGACGGCATCGCCAACATCGTCGACATCAATACCGGTGAAGTGCTGCTGACGCAGAACGTCGAGCAGGGCGACATCTGGCGCATGTGCCAGGTCAAGGACGCGCCGATCCGCGACTGGGTGAAGCTCGCCGTCACCCGCGCGCGCAACTCCGGGATGCCGGCGGTGTTCTGGCTCGACCCGTACCGCCCGCACGAGAACGAGCTGATCAAGAAGGTGAAGACCTATCTCAAGGATCACGACACCAGCGGTCTCGACATCCAGATCATGAGCCAGGTGCGCGCCATGCGCTTCACGCTGGAGCGTGTGATCCGCGGTCTCGACACCATCTCGGTCACCGGCAACATCCTGCGCGATTACCTCACCGACCTGTTCCCGATCATGGAACTCGGCACTTCGGCCAAGATGCTGTCGATCGTCCCGCTGATGAACGGCGGCGGCATGTACGAAACCGGCGCCGGCGGTTCGGCACCGAAGCACGTGCAGCAGCTGACGCAGGAGAACCACCTGCGCTGGGATTCGCTCGGCGAATTCCTCGCGCTGGCGGTGTCGCTTGAAGAGCTTGGCATCAAGGAAAACAACGCCCGCGCCAAGCTGCTGGCGAAGACCCTCGACGCTGCCACCGGCAAGCTGCTCGACAACAACAAGTCGCCGTCGCCGAAGACCGGCCAGCTCGACAACCGCGGTTCGCAGTACTACCTCGCCACGTACTGGGCGCAGGAACTGGCGGCGCAGGGCGAAGACAAGGAACTCGCCGCGCGCTTCGCGCCGCTGGCCAAGTCGCTCGCCGAGAACGAGGAGAAGATCGTCGCCGAACTCGCCGCCGTGCAGGGCAAGCCGGCCGACATCGGCGGCTACTACATGCCCGATGTGGAGAAGTGCAGCGCGGTGATGCGTCCGAGCGCGACCCTGAACGCGGTGCTTGCAGCGGCCGCCTGATCTCGATACGACGTCACGCCGTACCTGGAAACGGAGATCTTCGGATCTCCGTTTTCATTTCCGGATGGCGCCTAACGCCGCTCCACCCACCACAGCATGGCGGCGGCGGCGAGCATGAACATCAGCGAGGGCGCCGCTGCGCTGGTCAGCGGTGGCCAGCTGTTGATCGCGCCGAGGTTGGAGAAAAGGCCGTTCAGCATGTGGAAGAAGATGCCGATCATGACGCCGGAGAAGATCTTCAGGCTGACGCCGGCAACGCGGTTGTGCGTGTAACCGAAGGGGAGCGCCAGCGCGATCATGACCAGTGCCGCCAGCGGATAGACGAGTTTTTTCCAGAGCGCGATCTCGTAGCGCTGTGTCTTCTGCTTGTTGTCGTGCAGGTGCTTGATGTACGACGTGAGATGCAGCAGCGACATGCTCTCCGGCTTGACCAGCAGCACCGACAGGATGTCCGGGTTGAGCGCCGACTTCCAGATCATTTCGTCCTGCGAGCCGACGCGGCCGCGGTCGCCGTCCAGTTCCGTGCGCACCACGTTCTTCAGGCGCCAGCTGGCCGGCGGCAGGTATTCGCCCTCGGCCGCCTCGCTCACCGCCACCAGTCGCGCCGATGCGTCGAATTCGTAGATGCGCACGCTGCGCAACTGTGCATCCGGCGTCACCGCGCGCACGTTCACGAAGGTCATGTCGTCCTTGACCCAGAGGCCGGTGCGGAATTCGGCGGAAACCAGCTTGCCGACGGCGGAAAGGCGCAGCTGGCGGGCTGCGCGCTCGGCTGCCGGGGTCACCAGTTCGCCGACGAGCAGGGTGACGAGGCCGAAGACGGCGGCGATCTGCAGCAGTGTCGCCAGGAGTCGTCCGGTAGACAGGCCCGAGGCGCGCAGCACGGTGATCTCGGAATGGCGGGCGAGGGTGGTCAGCGCATACAGCGCCCCGATCAGCACGGCGATCGGCATCAATTCGTAGATCCGCCCCGGGACGCGCAGCAGGATGTAGGCGACGGCGTGCCGGAACTGGTAGTCGCCCTTGCCGACGTCGCGCAGTTCGCCGATCAGGTCGAAGAAACTGAACAGCGCGAGGAAGGCGACGAGCACCAGCAGCACGGCCGCCGAGATTTCCTTCGCCAGATAGCGCCGGTAGAGCTTCATCGCTTCAGCCGCAGGAAGGAAAAGACGAGGATGCGCCGGGCAAAGAGCAGCGGCAGCGCGACGATCATCAGGAGATGCACCGAGAGCAGGCCGGCGACGACCGAGATCCGCCCCTGCGCGACCCAGGCCTGCGTCATCGACAGCAGGTTGCTGTAGATCATGTATACCAGCAGGGCCAGCAGCAGGTTGGCCGAGCGGCCGGCGCGCGGATTGACGAAGGAGAGCGGAATCGCCAGCAAGGCGAGCACGATGGCCGACACCGGCACGTTGATGCGCCAGAGCAGTTCGGCCTGCGCGCGGCGGTTATCGGAACGCAGCAGGTCGAGCGTCGATTCGCTCGCCACCGTGCGCGCGATGCCGCGTTCCTCCCGGGTTTCGACGCGCAGCGCGTACTTGTCGAATTCCATGATGCGGAACTCGGGCGTTCCCGGCACCACCTCGTAGCGCCTGCCCCGTTCGAGCACCATGAAGCGGTCGCCGTTCTCGGCCGTTTCCTGGTAGCCGCGACTGGCCATCGTCACGCCCAGGCGGCCGTGCTGCACGGCGCTGATGAAGATGTTCTGGACATAGGTTTCGTCCTCGCCGAGCGTTTCGACGAAGACCACGCGATCAGTCGACGAGGCTTCCTTGAAGCTGCCCGGCGCCACCTGCGAGGCATCGCTGCGGACGGCGATCTTCTGCTTGAATTCGGCGCTCATCTGGTGTGCCCAGGGCGACAGCACCAGGGTGAGCAGCGCGATGGCCAGCACCAGCGGCGCGGCAAAGACCATGACCGGCCGCACCCAGGCAGTCAGCGACATGCCGGAGGAGAACCAGACGATCATTTCGGAGTCGCGGTAGCTGCGCGACAAAGAGAGCAAAACGGCGACGAACAGGGTCAGCGAGAGCAAATAGGCCGAATAGTTCAAGGCGGCGAAGCCGAGCAGCGCTGCCACCGCCTCCGAGGCCACCTTGCCGGCCGCTGCGTCGCCGAGCAGGCGAATGCCCTGGATGGCGACGAGAATGGCAAACAGTGCCACGAAGACGCCGGCCGCAGACTGGGCGAACTCGCGCCGGACGGCGCGCTGGAAGACCATGCTTTGACTTGTGAGAAAAGCTGCGGTGATAATCAGGTTTCGTCGAAAACCTGCATTCAGGAGCGGTCTGTGGAATTTAGCATAAAAAGCGGCAGCCCGGAGAAGCAGCGCAGCGCCTGCGTCGTCGTCGGCGTCTTCGAGCCGAGAAAGCTCACGCTTCCCGGCGAAATGCTCGACAACGCATCGAACGGCCATCTTTCCGACATCATTCGTCGCGGCGACATGGAAGGCAAGGCAGGCACCACGCTGCTCCTGCACAACGTCCCCGGCACCCTCTGCGACCGCGTGCTGCTGGTCGGCCTGGGCAAGGAAAAGGAATTCCGCGAAAAGGAATTCTGTCAGGCGATCCGCGTCGCCGCCAAGACACTCAACGAAACCGGCTCCTTCGACGGCACCGTCTTCCTCACCGAGACGCCGGTAAGAAAACGCAGCGTTGGCTGGCGCATCCGCCAGGCGACGCTCGTCGCGCAGGACGCCACCTACCGTTTCGACCGTTTCAAGAGCAAGAAGGAAGACGTTCGCCGCCCGCTCAGGAAACTGACCTTCGCCGTCGAGCGCAGG
>JAVFAT010000192.1:0-4051 GCA_034002385.1 Azospira sp.
GTCTGCGAGCCGGCGATGCGGATGATCTGCGGCTCGCGCGTGATGCGTTCGGCCATGCGGCCGACGTCGCCTTCGAGCGTCGCCGAGAAGAGCATGGTCTGGCGGGAAGCCGGCGTGGCGGCGATGATCGTCTCGATGTCGTCGATGAAGCCCATGTCGAGCATCCGGTCGGCTTCGTCGAGGACCAGGATCTGCAGCTCCGAGAAGTCGATCTTGCCCGAATTCATGTGGTCGATCAGACGGCCCGGCGTGGCCACCAGGATTTCCGGGTTGCGCGCCAGCAGCTGCATCTGCTTCGGATAAGGCATGCCGCCGAGGATGGAGACGGCCTTCATGCGGCGCAGGTTGGCGCCGTATTTTTCGGTGGCGGTGGTCACCTGCAGCGCCAGTTCGCGCGTCGGTGTCAGCACCAGCATCTTCGGCTGCGCCGGGGTGTAACGCGGACGCTCACCGCGGGCACGCGCCGACTGGCGCTCCTGGTTCGCGGTCTTCGCCGCCGGCTGCGGATTTTCCTGGGCGGCGGCCAGCTTGTGCATCGACGGCAGCATGAACGCCGCCGTCTTGCCGGAGCCGGTCTGCGACGAGACGAGCAGGTCGCGGCCTTCGATTGCGGCCGGAATGGCCTGCGCCTGGACCGTGGTCGGTTCGGTATAGCCCGCGTCGGCGAGCGCCTTGAGGATGGCCGGATGGAGGCCGATCTCTGCAAAAGTCATGGATTTCCTTCGTCAATCAATGAATGGACGTGCGCGTCCGTTCGGAAAACGGACGACGGACGCTGAAAATGCAGCGCCAACCCACGAAATTGCGTGAAAGCTCGGGAGAACAGAGATTTCGGCACGAAAGCTTGGTGCCGGTGCGGCGCGTCATGCTGCGGCGCCAGAAGGCAGGAGGGCTTTGTCGTTACTACGGCTTCAGGTTTGCGATGCGTGCTTCGCGCATTGCCTTGCTGCAATGCACAAGGCGGTGGATTCTACGGAAACGGAGGCACGATGTCCAGCGGTATTTTCCTGCCCCGGCGTGGCGGGACGGATGAACCTTTGTCCGGTCAAATTGCCCAACCCGCGGCCTTGCCTGTATCCTTCGACCCTCTCCGGCCCTGGCCCCGCACCGACATGAGCATAGAAATAAAGACTCCCGACGAAATCGAAAGAATGCGCGTTGCCGGCCGGCTCGCCTCCGAGGTGCTCGACTACATCGCGCCCTTCGTCAAGCCCGGCGTCACCACCGGCGAACTCGACCGGCTCTGCCACGATTACATGGTGAATGTGCAGGGCTGCGTGCCGGCGCCGCTGAACTACGCGCCCTCGGGCTACCAGCCGTATCCGAAGTCGATCTGCACCTCGGTGAACCACCAGGTCTGCCACGGCGTGCCCGGCGACAAGGCGCTGAAGAACGGCGACATCGTCAACCTCGACATCACCGTCATCAAGGACGGCTTCCACGGCGACACCAGCCGCATGTTCCAGGTCGGCGAAGCCTCGATCCAGGCCAGGCGGCTGTGCGAGATCACCTTCGAATGCATGTGGATCGGCATCGAACAGGTGCGTCCCGGGGGCCATCTGGGCGACATCGGCGCAGCCATCCAGAAACATGCCGAGAGCTGCGGCTACTCGGTGGTGCGCGAATTCTGCGGCCACGGCATCGGCCGCCGCTTCCACGAAGACCCGCAGGTGCTGCACTACGGCCGGCCGGGCACCGGGCCGCTGCTCGCGCCGGGCATGATCTTCACCATCGAACCGATGATCAACGCCGGCAAGGCGGCGATCCGCGAGTTGCCGGACGGCTGGACGATCGTCACCAAGGATCGCAGCCTGTCGGCGCAGTGGGAGCACACGGTGCTCGTCACCGACAGCGGCTTCGAGGTGCTGACCTTCTCCGCCGGCTGCCGCGAGCGGCCGGCCGTGCCCGCCGCCTGAGCGGAAGCACCGTGCCGGACGACGGCGCCGCCTCCGCCCGCACGGCGCAGCTCGCCCGCTTTCGCGGGCGCCTGCAAGCGGGCCAGCGGGCATTGCATGAGGCCCATCTCGCCACCGGCGACGCCGAGGCCATGCTGCGCGGGCGCTGCGCGCTGATCGACGAACTCCTCCGCGACCTCTGGCACGAACTCGCCCCGCCGGCCGGGCCGGCCCTCGTCGCCGTCGGCGGCTATGGCCGTGGCGAGCTCTATCCGGCTTCCGACATCGACCTGCTGATCCTGCTGCCGGCTGCGCCGGATGCCGCGCTGCAGGCGCAGCTGGAGACGATGATCGGCCTCTTCTGGGACGTCGGCCTCGAAATCGGCCACAGCGTGCGCACGCTGGAAGAATGCCTGGCGGAAGCCGCCGGCGACATCACCATCCAGACCGCGCTGATCGAATCCCGCCTGCTTGCGGGCGACGAAAATTTGTTCAAGAAGTTTATTAACAAACTTCTTCAATCAATTGATGTAAAAAAGTTTTTCATCGAAAAGAAGCAGGAGCAGGACGAGCGCCACGAGCGCTTTCTCGGCACCCCCTTCAGCCTGGAGCCGAACATCAAGGACAGCCCCGGCGGCCAGCGCGACTTGCAGACCATCCTGTGGATCGCGCAGGCCGCCGGCCTCGGCAAACGCTGGCAGGATCTGCAGGATGGCGGTTTCGTCACGCCGGAGGAGCGCGCCCAGCTCGAACGCTGCGAGGCCAGCCTGCGCCGGCTGCGCATCCACCTGCACTACCACCTGAACCGGCGCGAGGATCGCCTGCTCTTCGATTACCAGACGGCGCTCGCCGAGCAACTCGGCTTCAAGGCCAGCGCCACCCGCCGGGCGAGCGAGATGCTGATGCAGGATTACTACCGCAACGCCAAGTCGGTGACGCAGCTGAACGTGATCCTGCTCCAGAACATCGGTGCCGCCATCCTGCCGCCGCCCGCCGCCGCGCCGCGGCCGATCAACGAACGTTTCCAGGCCCGGCACGACCTGCTCGACGCGACGCACGAGGATGTCTTCATCCGGACGCCCCCGGCCATTCTGGAAAGTTTCCTGCTGCTGCAAGAGGATGCCACGCTCAAGGGCATGACCGCGCGCACGCTGCGCGCCCTCTTCCGCGCCCGCACGCTGATCGACGACGCCTTCCGCGACGATCCGGCCAACCGTGCCCTCTTCCTGAAGATCTTCCAGCAACCGCGCGGTCTCGTGCACGAACTGCGGCGGATGAACCAGTACGGCATCCTCGGCCGCTACCTGCCGAATTTCGGCGCCGTCGTCGGCCAGATGCAGCACGACCTGTTCCATGTCTACACCGTGGACCAGCATATCCTGATGGTCATCCGTAACCTGCGCCGCCTGACGATGGAGGAATTCGCGCACGAGCTGCCCTTCTGCACGCAGCTGATGAGCGAATTCGACCGCCACTGGCTGCTCTACGTCGCCGCCCTCTTCCACGACATCGCCAAGGGGCGCGGCGGTGACCATTCCGAGCTGGGCACCGTCGATGCGCGCGAATTCTGCGAGCGGCACGGCCTCGCGGCGGAGGACACCGAACTCGTCGTCTGGCTGGTGCGCCACCACCTGACGATGTCCAACGTCGCCCAGAAGCAGGACGTGTCCGACCCCGAAGTCGTCGCCGCCTTCGCCGCCACCGTCGGCGACGAGCGGCACCTGACCGCGCTCTACCTGCTCACCGTCGCCGACATCCGCGGCACCAGCCCGAAGGTCTGGAACAGCTGGAAGGGACAACTGCTGCAAGACCTCCACGATGCCACCCGGCGCCTGTTGCGCGAAGGCGGCGAGGCGCCGGCGCCGCATGGCGTGATCGCCGAACGGCAAGCCGAGGCGATGCGCCTCCTGCGTTACTTCGCGCTGCCGGCAACGGTGCACGAACGGCTGTGGAAACAGCTCGACACCGTTTATTTCCTGCGCCACTCGGCCGAAGAGATCGCCTGGCACACACGCTGCCTGCACTACCGTCCGAACGACGAGAAGCCGGTGGTCAAGGCGCGCCTCAATCCGGCCAGCGAAGGCTTGCAGGTGATGGTCTACACGCGCGACCAGCGCGACCTCTTCGTCCGCCTGGCCGGCTTCTTCGCCCGCGCC
>JAVFAT010000193.1:0-4035 GCA_034002385.1 Azospira sp.
CCTTCTGCAAGGCAATCATCACGTCGTGCAGGTTGGCATCCCCGTCACCAGCGGCAAAATTTTCCGCCAGCGCCGCCGCCTTCTGTTGTGTCTGGTTGACCTGCTCGATGGAGTTGCGGAGCACTGCGGAAAAATCTGCACCACCCGCCGGCGCCTGCGTTTCCGCGGGTTTTCCGGCAGCCTGCGCCGCCGTCGCGTTGAGCAGGCTCAACATCTGATCGATACCCTTGGTGTCCATGATCGGCTCCGTTCAATTCAACGACGACATCAGCAAACTCCGTGCCAAGCGTCACTCATGAAAAAAACCCTCTTCCTTGTATTGTTTGAGCTTGTAGCGCAGCGTTCGTTCCGAAATGCCGAGGCGCTCAATGGCTAGTTTACGCGATCCACCGACTGCCGTCAGCGTTTCGAGGATATGTTCCCGCTCAAGGTCACGGATGCTGTCGGCCCTGACATCCGGCACGGACGGGGCAGGTGCCGGCATCGGTGGCGCGGCGGGAACTGCGGCCGCGACGAAGGATGCGGACACGACCGGCGCGGCGGCAACGACGGACGGCGCTGCTAACAGATGCAGATGCCCGGTTTCGATCACGTCGCCCGGGGCAAGAATCATCGCCCGCTGCATCACATTTTCCAGTTCGCGCACATTGCCCGGCCAGGGATGCGCACGCAGCGCCGCCTCCGCTGCCGGTGCCAGCGCGAGGCCGGCGCGGCCGAGCGGCCCGGCAAGCGTCGCCAGGAAATGCCGGGCCAGCGGCACGATGTCGTCGGGCCGCTGGCGCAGCGACGGGATCGGCAACGGAAAGACATTCAGGCGGTAGTAGAGATCCTCGCGGAAGACGCCCTTCTGCACGGCCTCGGCCATGTCGCGGTTGGAGGTGGCAACGATGCGGATGTTGAGCGCCACCGGCTTCTTTCCGCCGACCCGCTCCACCTCGCGCTCCTGCAGCACACGCAGCAGCTTGGCCTGGAGCGAGAGCGGCATCTCGGTGACTTCGTCGAGCAGGAGCGTGCCGTCCTGCGCCTGCTCGAACTTGCCGGCCTGTGCCTGCTGGGCGCCGGTGAAGGCACCCTTCTCGTAGCCGAACAGCGTCGCTTCGAGCAGCGTATCGGGAATCGCCGCGCAGTTGATGGCAACGAAGGGGCCGTTGCGGCGCGCCGAATGCTGGTGGATATAGCGAGCGACCACTTCCTTGCCGACACCTGACTCGCCTGTGAGCAGCACCGTCGCATCGGTCTGGGCAACACGCGCAGCCATCGAAAACAGATTGCGGCTGGCGGCATCGAGGGCGACCACGCCAGCGGCATCCTCGGCTTCCGGCAGCTTGTATTTCTCGACGTGCGCAAGCAGCGCCGAGGGTTCGAAAGGCTTCAGCAGAAAATCGCAGGCGCCGGCGCGCATCGCCTCGACGGCGCGATCCACGTCGGCATAGGCGGTCATCAGCACCACCGGCAGATGCGGCCAGTGCGCGCGAATTTCCTTCAAGAGCGCGATGCCATCCATCGGCATCATGCGCACGTCGCTGACCACCAGCGACACCGCGTGTTCGGCGAGGACGGCCAGCGCTTCGCGTCCGCCCGGCGCCGACAGCACGGACTTGCCGGCAAGCGTGAGCGTGTCGCAGACCGCCTCAAGCAGATTGGGGTCGTCTTCGACGACGAGTATCGGCAGTTCCTGGTTCATCCTTCTTCCCGACGTTCCTGAATATCAGCAACCGTGCCCGCAGGCAGATCGATGACGAATTCGGCGCCTTCGCCCTCGCGCGACGATACCGTGATGCCGCCGCCGTGTGCGCGCACGACGCCGAGAGCGATGGCCAGACCAAGGCCGGTGCCATGTGCGCGGGTCGTAAAGAAGGGTTCGAAAATCCGCTCCTGCTGCTCCGGGGAAATACCGGGGCCGGTATCGCGGACACCGATGCGCACCCGCCCTTCACCCACCTCGACGGCGAGGCCGACCATCCCGCCCGCCGTGCAGACCTGCAGGGCATTCTCCAGCAGGTTGAGCAGCGCGCCAGCGAGCGACTTGCGGCCGCCGACGATTATAGCCTCACCGGCCTTGCCTTCCCGCCGTAGCGTCACGCCGCTCAGGACACACTGCGGTTCCAGCGTCTGCACGACTTCGGCGAGCAGTTCGCCGACCGGGATCACCTCTCGCCCGATCTGCTCGCCGCGCGCAAAGAGCAGCACATCCTGGATCAGCCGCTCCAGCCGGCGCAACTGTTCGCTCGCCTTTTCCGCGAAGCGGGCACGCGCGTCTTCCGCCAGATCAGGCTTGGCAAGGTTGGCGCTGTAGAGCAGGGCCGTCGCCAGCGGCGTGCGCAACTGGTGGGCGAGCGAGGCGGCCATCTCGCCCATCGCCGCCAGGCGCTGGTTGCGTTCGAGGCTGGCTTTCATCTCGTGGGCAGCGGTGATGTCGTGGATGAGCACGATGCGCCCGCCGCCGGAGGCGAGCGCGCTTTCGGCGAGCGAGACGCGCCGCTCGCCGATGGCGAACTCATCGGGCGGCGCCACCGATGTCATGCCGGCAGCCAAGGCCGGCCAGTCGTCGCCGCACAGATCCTCGCCGAACATGCTGCGCGCGGCGGGATTGGCTTCGCCGACGCGACCGGCGGCATCGACGACGACGACGCCGGCCGGCAGGGCGTCAAGCAGCAGCGCCAGGCGTTCGGACAGCGCCTCCTTTTCCTGGTACTGGCGGCGCAACTCACCGTTGGCCACCGCCAGTTCATCGGTCAGCGACTGGACGCGCGCCTGCAAACCGGCATACGCCTGAGTGAGTTCCTGGGAAACCTGATTGAAAACATCGAAGGCGCGTTGCAGATCCTGCGCCTTCGACAGTTGGGACAATTGCGGCGAGTCGGTCATTCGAGGAGAATTCCAATCCTGTTGCGGCTACAATAGCAGGATATTTCCCAACGTTTTGCGCTTTTTGGCGAATTAACCGAGCTTTCCCGAAACATGGCGGCCACCCCGGAATCGACCGTTGACGCAGCACCGGCGGGCACCGCCCCGGCGGGCACCGCTCGTCTGCGAGAGGCGCTGAACCGTCTCAACAATCAGCAGAAAATCCTGCTGATGATCTCGCTTGCCGCCATCGTCACCCTCATCGTCGGCAGCATGCTCTGGGCACGGCAACCGGAATACAAGGTGCTGTTCTCGAACATCGGCGAGCGCGACGGCGGAGCCATCATCGCCGCTCTCGATCAGCTCAACGTTCCCTATCGCTTCTCCGATGGCGGCAGCGCCATCCTGATTCCTGGCGAGCGCGTGCATGAAACCCGCCTGCGGCTCGCCTCGCAGGGCCTGCCGAAAGGCGGTTCGGTCGGCTTCGAGCTGATGGAGAACCAGAAATTCGGCATCAGCCAGTTCGCCGAGCAGGTCAACTTCCAGCGCGCGCTCGAAGGCGAGCTGGCGCGCACCATCCAGTCGATTGCCGCCGTGCAGGATGCGCGCGTACACCTGGCCATCCCCAAGCCCTCGGTGTTCGTGCGCGAGGAGCAGAAGCCCTCGGCCTCCGTCCTGCTCAACCTCTACATCGGACGCACGCTTGAACCGGCGCAGATCGCCGGCATCCAGAACCTGGTGGCGGCAAGCGTGCCGCAGATGCCGGTCGGCAACGTCGCCGTGCTCGATCAGAGCGGTGCCGTGCTCTCGCAACTGAAGAGCAAGCTGCTCGACGCCGGCCTCGATCCGACGCAGGTGAAATATGTCTCGGAGATCGAAAGTTCGGTCATCAAGCGCATCGACGACATCCTGATGCCCATTGTCGGCCCCGGCAACGCGCGCATCCAGGTCGCCGCCGACATCGATTTCTCGCAGAACGAGCAAACGGCGGAGATGTACCGCCCGAACACGACGCCACCGGACATCGCCATCCGCAGCCAGCAAACCGCGGAAACGGCGAACGCGGCAGCCGGACAGGCCATCGGCGTTCCCGGCGCGCTGACCAACCAGCCGCCGGTGCCGGCCACGGCGCCGCTGACGCAGCCGCCGATACCGGGCACGGCGCAGCTGCCGCCGCTCGACCTTTCC
>JAVFAT010000194.1:0-4016 GCA_034002385.1 Azospira sp.
GGGAGCGCGACAGCGGGCGCGTGCTGCTCGGCCGCGACCGCCTCGGCATCAAGCCGCTCTACCTTGCCGAGGTGGCGGGCGGCCTGCGCTTCGCCTCGACGCTGCCGGCGCTGCTCGCCGGCGGCGGCATCGACACCGCCATCGACCCGGTCGGCCTCAACCACTACCTGTCGTTCCACGCCGTCGTGCCGGCGCCGAATACCCTCCTGCGCGGCGTGCGCAAGCTGCCGCCGGCGACCTTGCTGACGGTCGAGGCCGACGGCCGGCGCAGCGAGCGCGCCTACTGGTCGCTCGACTTCACGCGCGACGCCGCCGACGAGGCGCGCAGCTTCGCCGACTGGCAGGCGCTGCTGCTCGACGCGCTGCGCGCCTCGGTCAAGCGCCGCCTGGTCGCCGACGTGCCGGTCGGCGCCCTGCTTTCCGGCGGCGTCGATTCGAGCCTGATCGTCGGCCTGATGGCCGAGGCCGGCGTCGCCGACCTGCGCACCTACAACGTCGGTTTCGCCGACGTCGGCGGCGAGAAGGGCAACGAGTTCGAATACGCCGAGATCGTCGCCCGCCACTTCGCCACCCGCCACGAGCGCATCTTCGTTCCCGAGCATGAACTCCTCGCCCGCCTGCCGGAGGCGATCGCGGCGATGAGCGAGCCGATGGTCAGCCACGACTGCATCGGCTTCTACCTGCTCTCCGAGGCGGTCTCCCGGCACAGCCGGGTGGTGCAGAGCGGCCAGGGCGCCGACGAGGTCTTCGGCGGCTACCACTGGTATCCGAAGCTGGCCGGCAGCGGCGACCCGCTCGCCGACTATCTCGCCGCCTTCCGCGACCGCGACCGCGACGAGTACCGGCGCACCGTGCAGCCGGCCTGCCTCGCCGACGACGTCTCGGCCGCCTTCGTCGCCGCGCGCTTCGCCGCGCCGGGCGCCGACGATCCGGTGGACAAGGCGCTGCGCCTCGATACGACGGTGATGCTGGTCGAGGACCCGGTGAAGCGCGTCGACAACATGACGATGGCTTTCGGCCTGGAGGCGCGGGTGCCCTTCCTCGACCACGAGCTGGTCGAGCTGGCGGCGCGCATCCCGTCGCGGCACAAGCTTGCCGGCGGCGGCAAGGGCATCCTCAAGGAGGCGGCGCGGACGGTCATCCCGTCGGCGGTGATCGACCGGCCGAAGGGCTATTTCCCGGTGCCGGCGCTGAAATACCTGCAGGGCGGCGTGCTCGACAACGTGCGCGACGCGCTCGGCAACCGCGCCGCCCGCGAGCGCGGCCTGTTCCGCCGGGAATACGTCGACGCGCTGCTCGCCGCGCCGGCGGCCCACATCACGCCGCTCAACGGCTCCAAGCTGTGGCAGCTCGGGCTGCTCGAACTGTGGCTGCAGACCCATGACATCCGCTGAGGAGAACGCCATGCTGCGCAAGCACGCCAGCCGCGCCCTGCGCCTGGGCAAGGGACCGATCCCGCAGGGCGAGAGCCCGCGCGACGCCTCCGGCCCGCTCGCCAACGCCGCCATCGACTGCGGCTGGGGGCGCCTGATCGCCGGCCACACCTTCACCGACCCGGCCGACATCGCCGCCGCGCTGCTCGCCGAAAAGCCGGGGCAGCGCGACATCGCCTTCTACCTCGACAAGCCGCACGTGGTCGTCGCCCAGGCGCCGCAGCAGCTCTTCGTCGATCCGTCGGAAGCCTTCCGCCTCAACCTTGCCAGCTACCGTCCATCGCGCGCCGGACGCCGCTGCTACACCATCCGCCGCCTGCGCACGCGCGCCGACATCGCCGCCATCAACGCCATCTACCGCGCGCGGCGGATGGTGCCGGTCGACCCGGCGATGGTGTGGAACCGGCACGCCGACCGCCGCCTCGTCTACGTGCTGGCCGAGGATCGCGTCAGTGGCGAGATCATCGGCGTGGCGATGGGCATAGACCACGCCGAAGCCTTCGCCGACCCGGACTGCGGCAGCAGCCTGTGGGCGCTGGCAGTCGATCCGCAGGCGGCCCACCCCGGCGTCGGCGAATCGCTGACGCGCTACCTGGCAGAGCATTTTCAGGCGCGCGGCCGCGCCTACATGGATCTTTCGGTGCTGCACGACAACCGCTCGGCGATCGCGCTCTACCAGAAGCTCGGCTTCCAGAACATCCAGGTCTTCGCCGTCAAGCGGCGCAACGCCATCAACGAGCCGCTGTTTACCGGCTCGCCTGGCCAGGCCGAGGCAGCGCTGAACCCTTACGCCCGCATCATCGTTGACGAAGCGCAGCGGCGCGGCATCCGTGCCGAGGTGATCGACGCCGAAAACGGTTACTTCAAGCTCAGTTTCGGCGGCCGCAGCGTGATCTGCCGCGAATCGCTCTCCGAACTGACCAGCGCCGTCGCCATGAGCCGCTGCGCCGACAAGCGCGTCACCCTGCGCCTGCTCGGCGAGGCCGGGCTGAACGTGCCCGAGCAGCGTCTGGCCAGCGACGACGAAGGCAACCTTGCCTTCCTGCGCAAGCACAGCGCCATCGTCGTCAAGCCGGTAGACGGCGAACAGGGCAAGGGCGTCGGCGTTAACATCACCTCGCAGGAAGAAATGGAGACGGCGATCGGCAACGCCAGTCGTTTCTGCGAGCGCGTCATCCTTGAACGCTATTGCCCCGGACAGGATCTGCGCATCGTCGTCATCAACCACAAGGTGGTGGCCGCCGCGGTGCGCCGGCCGGCCTCGGTCGTCGGCGACGGCCGATCAAGCATCCGCGAGCTGATCGAGAAGCAGAGCCGGCGACGCGCTGCGGCGACCGGCGGCGAATCGAAGATTCCACTCGACGGCGAGACGCGGCGCTGCCTGCTGGCGCAGGGTTACGACATGGATTCGGTGCTGCCGCCGGAGGTGCCGCTGACCGTGCGCAACACCGCCAACCTGCACACCGGCGGCACCATCCACGATGTCACCGGAGAACTCCACCCGGCGCTGCGCGACGCCGCCGAGCACGCCAGCCGCGTCCTCGACATTCCGGTGACCGGCCTCGACTTCCTGGTGCCGGCGGTCGACGGCCCGGACTACGTGATCATCGAAGCCAACGAGCGGCCGGGTCTGGCCAACCACGAACCACAGCCGACCGCGCAACGCTTCGTCGACCTGCTTTTCCCGAACACCCGCATCGAGGAGGAAGCCCGATGAATGCTCCCGCTTACTGCATCCCGGACGTCGACTACGGCTTCCTCGAAGAAACGCTGCTGCAACTGCTCGCCATTCCGAGTCCGGTCGGCCTCACCGACGGTGTCGTCCGCTACGTCGCCGGCCGTCTGCATTCGATCGGCATCCCTTACGAAATGACCCGCCGTGGCGCCATTCGCGCCACCCTGCGCGGCCGTGAAAGCCGCCCGGCACGGGCCGTCGTCGCCCATCTCGACACGCTCGGTGCAATGGTGCGCGAACTGAAACCGAACGGGCGTCTGGGCATCGTGCCCATCGGCCACTGGTCGGCACGCTTCGCCGAGGGCTGCCGTCTGACCGTTTTCACCGACTGCGGCCAGATACGCGGTACCTGCCTGCCGCTGAAAGCCTCCGGACACGCCTTCGGCCCGGAAGTCGACACGCAGCCGGTGGGCTGGGAGCACGTCGAGGTGCGCGTCGACATCATGGCGCACGATGCCGGCGCCCTGCAGCGCGCGGGAATCAACGTCGGCGACTGGATCGCCTTCGACCCCGAGGTCGAACTGCTGCCGAGCGGCTACATCAACTCGCGCTATCTCGACGACAAGGCGGCCGTCGCCGCACTGCTCACCGCCTGCAAGGCAATCGTCGACGGCGGGCTGGAGCCGCCGGTCGACGCCCACCCGCTGTTCACCATCACCGAGGAAGTCGGCTCCGGCTCCTCGGCAGCGCTGCACGGCGACATCGCCGAAATGCTCAGCCTCGACATCGCCATCGCCGCCGCCGGCCAGAACACCGACGAGCACGCCGTCACCATCTGTATGCAGGACATGTCCGGCCCCTTCGATTACCACCTGACGCACAAGCTCATCAATCTGGCGAAAGACTGC
>JAVFAT010000195.1:0-4010 GCA_034002385.1 Azospira sp.
ATCAAGGCGGTGACGCAGGGCCGGCAGCGTGTCGGCGAATTCAGCCTGAACGCGCGCATGAAGCGGCCGGAGGCGACGGTCGAGGCGGAGAAGGCGGGGGCGAAGGCGGGAACGAAACCCGGAACCCGGACGGCGGGAGCGAAGAAATGAAGAAGCCGACGCTGCCGAAGATCGACCTGCGTACCCTCGCCGACAACTTCCGCGGGCTGTCGAACGACCCCGGCGCCTGGCCGCTGGCGCCCCGCGTACTCGTGCTGGTGGCGCTGTTCGCGGCGATCATCGCCGCCGGCTGGCTGTTCATCGTGCAGGATCAGCTCGACACCCTCGAACGCGCCCGCGCCGAGGAGGGACGGCTGAAGCAGGATTTCCTCGCCAAGAAGCAGCAGGCGGTCAACCTCGATCTCTACGTGCAGCAGCTCAACGAGATCGACCGCTCCTTCGGTGCGCTGCTCCGGCAGTTGCCGAACAAGGCCGAGGTCGCCTCGCTGCTCGTCGAGATCAACCAGGCCGGCCTCGGGCGCGGCCTCCAGTTCGAGCTGTTCAAGCCGGGCACCGAGCAGATCAAGGAGTTCTACGCCGAGCTGCCGATCGCCGTGCGGCTGGTCGGCAACTATCACGACTTCGGCGCCTTCGCCGGCGACATCGGCCGCCTCTCGCGCATCGTCACGCTCAACAACGTTTCCATCGGCGTGCAGAAGAACAACGTGCTGGTGCTCGATGCGGTGACGAAAACCTTCCGCTACCTCGACGAGGAGGAAGTCGCGCGTCAGAAGAAGGCGGCGCAGGCCGCGCAGAGGAAACGCAGATGAAGGCGGCGATGAAGACGGCTGCGGGGCGGCGCGTTGCGCTCGCCCTTCTCGCGACGCTCCTTCTCGGCGCCTGCGGTAGCGGCGAGCAGGAAGAGTTGCGCCAGTGGATGGCGGACGAGTCGCGCAACATGCGCGGCAAGGTGCCGCCCTTGCCGGAAGTGAAGCCCTACGCGCCGGTTCCCTACGATTCGGCGCACCTCGTCGATCCCTTCCGGTCGGCGCGCATCAGCGCCGAGCAGAAGATGCGCAGCGGCGGCCTGCAACCCGATCTCGACCGGCCGCGGGAGCCGCTGGAATCGCATCCGCTCGAATCGATCCGCTTCGTCGGCGCGATGACCAAGGAAGGGCAGTGGCACGGTATCGTGCAGGCCGGCGGCGCGCTGCATCAGGTGCGCGTCGGCAACCATGCGGGACAGGACTACGGCGTGATCGTCAGGATCAGCGAAACGGAAATCGATCTGCGCGAACTGGTGCAGGATCCGGCCGGGGACTGGGTGGAGCGCGCCCAGACCCTGCATTTGCAGGCCAGGGAGGGGAGATGATGAAACGTTTGACGAGATGGGCGCTGGCCCTCGTGGGGGCGATCGCATTCGCCGGTACCGCTCTTGCCGAGAGCGGCGCGGCTGGCGGCAATGAGCTGCAGTCGATCAACGTTGCCCGGCAGGCCGGCACGGTCATCGTCAAGCTCGGCCTGAAACAGCCTCTGCCGATGGTGCCGACCAGCTTCGCCATCACCAGCCCGGCGCGCATCGTCGTCGACCTGCCGGCGACGACGAACCGGCTCGGACGCAACCTTCAGACCTTCAACGAAGCCGGCCTGCGCAGCGCGAACTTCGTGCAGACCCCGGAAAAAATGCGCCTCGTGCTCAACCTGAGCCAGTCGATGACGCACTCGATGCGCCTCGACGGCGATGCTCTCCTGATCACGCTCGAACCCTTCGCCGTCGATGCGGCGGCAGCGTCGCAGGTGGCGAATTTTGCCCCGGAGCGCCTGTCCGCCGCCCACGCGGTGCGCGACATCGCCTTCCGCCGGGGGGCGGACGGTGAAGCGCGGATCGCCGTCGAACTGAGCGATGTCGGCGCCGGCATCGACATCCGCCAGTCCGGCTCGACGCTGATCGTCGACTTCGCCCGCACCAAGCTCCCCGATCACCTCAAGCGGCGCGTCGACGTCACCGATTTCGGCACGCCGGTCACGAACTGGTCGGCGATGCAGCAGGGCGAAACCGCGCGCCTGTCGATTTCGCCGAAGGGCCTGTGGGAGCACAGCGCCTACCAGACCGATACCCGGTTCGTGATCGAAGTGAAGCCCATCGTCGAGAATCCGAACAAGCTGGTGCAGGGGTCGCGCGGCGGCTATCAGGGCGAGAAGCTGTCGCTCAATTTCCAGAACGTCGATGTGCGGCCGCTGTTGCAGGTCATCGGCGAATTCACCGGCATGAACGTGGTCGTCAGCGACACCGTCAGCGGCAGCCTGACGCTGATTCTCAAGGACGTGCCCTGGGATCAGGCGCTGGACATCATCCTCCAGCAGCGCGGCCTCGACATGCGCAAGAACGGCAACGTCATCCGATCGCGCCGCGCGACGAGATCGCCGCCAAGGAAAAGCTCGAATTCGAGTCGCGCCAGCAGATCGGCGACCTCGAACCGCTGCGCTCGGAAAGTTTCCAGCTCAACTACCACAAGGCCAAGGCGGTCTTCGATTTCCTCAAGAACAAGGATCAGACCATCCTTTCGAAGCGCGGCTCGGTGATGGTCGACGAGCGCACCAACAAGCTCTTCGCCCACGACACGCCAAGCCGCCTCGACGACCTGCGCCGCCTCATCACCGAGATCGACATCCCGATGCGCCAGGTGATGATCGAAGCGCGCATCGTCGAAGCCGCCGACAGCTTCTCGAAGGATCTCGGGGTGCGACTTGGCCTTGGCGGCGTCCGCCTCGGCGTCGGCGGCGGCAACGTCAGCGGCAGCATCGTCGGCGGCGGCACGCTCGACAACTCGGCCGACGGCATCCCCAAGATCACCAACGCCTACAACGTCAACCTGCCCGCCGTGCCGCGCTCCGGCAGTGCCGGCTCGCTCGCCTTCACGCTGTTCAATTCCGCGCAGACGCAGTTCCTCGGGCTGGAAATCTCGGCGCTGGAAGCCGACGGGCGGGGCAAGGTCGTCTCCAGCCCGCGCGTCGTCACCGCCGACCAGGTGGAAGCGATCATCGAGCAGGGCGTCGAGATTCCCTATCAGCAGGCGACGGCCTCGGGCGCCACCTCGGTGTCGTTCAAGAAGGCCAACCTGTCGCTGAAGGTCAAGCCGCACATCACGCCGGACGGCAAGATCACGCTTTCCGTCGACGTGAACAAGGACACGCCGAACACGCGCGTTCAGACCGGCGTCATCGCCATCGACACCAAGCACGTGAAGACCGAGGTGCTGGTCGAGAACGGCGGCACGGTGGTCATCGGCGGCATCTACCAGCAGGAATCGCGCGAGTCGGTTTCGCGCATTCCCGTGCTCGGCGAAATCCCGTATCTCGGATGGCTGTTCAGGAACAAGCAGAAGATAGACGACAAGTCGGAGTTGCTGGTGTTCATCACGCCGCGCATCGTCAGCGAGGCGATGAGCATTCGCTGATTGCCTCGGTTTATCCCTTTTCAAGGCTGTCGTATGGGGATGGCCTTGATGCAAGAGGCGTTGCTCTGTCGGCCAATGCTACCCGGGATTTGGTAGGCGCTTTGTTCTGAGCCCTTCCTGGCGCTGGCGTTTTCCCCGCTTTGTTTCGCGCCCTTCCTGGCGTTTTCGGTTTTTCACCGCTGTGTTCCGCGCCTGACGCGCGGGCGTACTTTCTTTTGGTTCGCCAAAAGAAAGTAGCCAAAGAAAAGGCGACCCTGGTCGGTGGCCCCTTCGGGGCTTCCCTGCGCTACTCGGACAGTCGGGCGGCTGGCTAAACTCGGCCCTGCGGGCCTCAGACAACGCCAGCCGACTTCCCCCGACTGCCCTGCGTTGCTCGGCACCTCGCAAGGGGTTGGTGCACCGTGGGGTGCGATGAGGGGTTCGGGCGCCCGCCAAATGGGGGGGCTTTTTCTGGCTCTCGCCGGGCGTTTTCGGTTTTTTTACCGCGGGTTTCCGCGCCTGACGCGCGGGCGTACTTTCTTTTGCTTCGCCAAAAGAAAGTAGCCAAAGAAAAGGCGACCCTGGGTCGGTGGC
>JAVFAT010000196.1:0-3942 GCA_034002385.1 Azospira sp.
TGCACCGAGCCGTTGCCGGATACCGGCACGCTGGCACTGACCGCCCAGACCTTGTTGCCGCCTTCGGTGCCCGAGGTGCCGTTCTTGTCGTCCTGAACCTGGTAGCTGGCGAAGAGCTTGACGAGCTTGAGGTCGTAGGAACCCAGGATCGCCCATTCATTGACGTCGTCGCCGGAGGCCGTCGTCCTCACCCTGTTGCCGATGCCGGTGACGGCATTGGACGTCCCGGTATAGCCGCGCCGCTGCTGGAACACGAAATCAAGATTCAGCGGGCCGTTGGCATAGTTCAGCCCGGCCCCGAACAGACCATCGCCGCCCGAACTGACACCGTTGTTGCCGCCGTTGTTCTCGCCAAAACCGTAGATCGCGTTGACCGAGAAACCGCCCCACTTCGGCGAGGCGTAGCTGATGCTGTTGTTGACGCGCGCCTGCTCATCGCCGGTGATCGAGTTGCCACCCGTGCTGGTCAGGCGATTGAGCGGGCTTTGGCGGGTAGAGCCGCCGAAAGCGTTGTTGCGGCCGGAGGCGGCATAGCCCGGCGCATACTGCCGACCGAGCGCGACCGTGCCGAGCTTTGCATCGCGCAGACCGACCCAGCTCTGGCGGGAACCGGTGATGCCGGTATTGGTGTCGACGCCGAGGCTGCCGTATTCGAGTACGAAAAGCGCCTTCAGGCCATCGCCCAGGTTTTCCTCGCCCCTGAAACCGATGCGCGAACCACCGAGGAGGCCGGCGTTGATGCCGTTGAAGTTGGCCGAGGAGCCGGCACTCCGGTCGCTCGATGCATAGGCGTAACCGGCATCGACGACACCGTACACGGTCACGTTGGATTGGGCGGAGGCGAGGCTGGGCAGCGTCGCCGCCACGGCGAGCGCAGCGGTGGCTGCGGATTTTCTGGTGATGTATTTCATGGCATGACTCCAGGAGGGTTTCGGGGAAGAACAGGCACTATAAGCAGGCCGAAATAAACGCATTAAGCATATTTTCCGATTTGCTTATTCCACGGCAGGAATAAGCGTGGAAGATGCCGCCGCCGCTCCTTCGCGGGCGAAAAGCCGGCGTCCGGCGACGAGGCGCATCCTGCACGGCGCGCGTTACAGGACGATGACGGCACGGTGACGCTGCCCTGCTTTGATAGAATCACGGGCTTCCTCCACTTCCACCATTCCGGCGCGCGCCCCATGCCCCGCAAGATCCTCGTCACCTCCGCCCTGCCCTACGCCAACGGCGCCATCCACCTCGGCCATCTCGTCGAGTACATCCAGACCGACATCTGGGTGCGCTTCCAGAAGATGCGCGGCCACGAGTGCTGGTACGTCTGCGCCGACGACACGCACGGCACGCCGATCATGCTGCGCGCAGAGAAGGAGGGGATCACGCCGGAAGCGCTGATCGCCCGCGTGCATGGCGAGCATTCGCGCGATTTCGCCGGCTTTCACGTCGGCTTCGACAACTACCACACCACACACTCGCCGGAGACCCGCGCCTGCGCCGAGGACATCTACGGCAAGCTGAAGGCGGCCGGGCTGATCGAGGTGCGCACCATCGAGCAGTATTACGACCCGGTGAAGCAGATGTTCCTGCCCGACCGCTTCATCAAGGGCGAGTGCCCCAAGTGCGGCGCGGCCGACCAGTACGGCGACAATTGCGAAGCCTGCGGCGCCGCCTACACGCCAAACGACCTGAAGAACCCGTACTCGGCGGTGTCCGGCGCCAAGCCGGAGCTGAAGAATTCCGATCACTACTTCTTCCGGCTCTCCGACCCGAAGTGCCAGGCCTTCCTGCGCCGCTGGACGCGCGAGCCGGGCCGGCTGCAACCGGAAGCGGCCAACAAGATGCAGGAGTGGCTGGGGTTCGATGAAGGCGCGGAAGGCGAGAACAAGCTGACCGACTGGGACATCTCGCGCGATGCGCCGTATTTCGGTTTCGAGATTCCGGGCGCTCCGGGCAAATATTTCTACGTCTGGATGGACGCGCCGATCGGCTACATGGGTTCGTTCAGGAATTTCTGCGACAAGCGGGGCCTCGACTTCACCGAGTGGTTCAAGCCGGATTCGACGACCGAGCTGTACCACTTCATCGGTAAAGACATTCTTTATTTCCACGCGCTGTTCTGGCCGGCCGAACTGGAGCACGCCGGCTACCGCACGCCGACGGCGATCTTCGCGCACGGCTTCCTGACGGTGGACGGCGCCAAGATGTCGAAGTCGCGCGGCACCTTCATCACCGCCGAAAGCTACCTGAAGACCGGCCTCGATCCGGAATGGCTGCGCTACTACTACGCCGCCAAGCTCAACGGCACGATGGAAGACATCGACCTGAATCTGGAAGACTTCGTCGCGCGCGTGAATTCGGATCTGGTCGGCAAGTACGTGAACATCGCCAGCCGCTGCGCCGGCTTCATCACCAAAAAATTCGACGGCAAGCTCGCTGCAACCGATGCGCCGTGGCTGAAGCCGCTGCGCGACGCGGCCGCCAGCATTGCCGCCGCCTATGAAGAGCGCGACTTCGGTCGTGCGCTGCGCGAGATCATGGCGCTGGCCGACGCCGCCAACGTCGTCGTGAACGACCGCAAGCCGTGGGAACTGGCCAAGCAGGAAGGCGAAGAAGCCGCAGCCAATCTCCACGCCGTCTGCTCGGAGGCGATCGAAGCCTTCCGCCTGCTCACGCTCTACCTGAAGCCGGTACTGCCGAAGGTGGCCGAGGCGGTCGAGGGCTTCCTCGGCATCGCCCCGCTGGCCTGGAACGATGCCGCCACGCTGCTGCCGGCCGGCCACGCCATCAACGCCTACAGCCACCTGATGACGCGCATCGATCCGAAGCAGGTCGCCGCGCTGGTCGAGGCGAACAGGGAATCGCTGGGCGTGGTGGCAACTGCGGCCGAAGCCGCGCCGCAGAAACACGCAGAGAAACAGGAGAAGGCCGTGGCTGTTGCCGCTGCCGCCGCAGACAGCGGCCCGCACATCACCATCGACGACTTCATGAAGGTCGACCTGCGCATCGCCCGCATCGTCGATGCCGGCCATGTCGACGGCGCCGAGAAGCTGATCCGCCTGTCGCTCGACATCGGCGAAGAAAAACCGCGCCAGATCTTCGCCGGCATCAAGTCGGCCTACGATCCGGCGGCGCTGGTCGGACGGCTCACCGTGATGGTCGCCAACCTGGCGCCGCGCAAGATGAAGTTCGGCATGAGCGAGGGCATGGTGCTCGCCGCTTCCGGTGATGGCAAAAGCGCGGACGACAAGAACGGCGGCCTCTACATCCTGTCGCCGGACAGCGGTGCGCAGCCGGGGATGCGCGTCAAATGAGCATCTCCGTCCGGCTGGCCGGAGGCGCCGCAGCGCGCGGAAAGCGCAGCGGCCGGAGGGCCATCCGATGAGCGTGTTCAATCAGCAGAAGCCGCGCGTCAAGCCGCAGCTCACGCTGCGCATCTTCCTCTGGGGCCTGGTCGACGTCGTCGGCATATTGCTCGTCTCGCTCGGCATCGTGCACTTCGCCTACGGGCCGGGCCGCATCTTCGCCAGCTTTCCGGAATCGACGGTACAGGCGCTCGCCACGCTTGCCGGCGGTGCCGCCATCATGATCTGGGCCGCCGGCAACATCCTGCGCGAGATGATGAAACAGCCGCAGTTCGGCGACTCGGACAACGACGACGCGCGCTAGAATCCTTCCCATCGACCGGGGGAAGGACGTCATGGCGCACACCATCCACAGCAAACCGATCACCGAGCGCATCGACTGGCTGTTCGGCCGCGCCCGCGACTACTCGGCGCAGTTCGCCAGCCCGGAGAACTGGCTGGCGCGCGAACGCTATCTGGCGCGACACCCGACCGCCATCGCCGTCCTCAAGTGCATGGACGGCCGCATCAACATCCCGGTGGCGACGCAGACGCCGCTTGGCATCATCCAGCCCTTCCGCAACCTCGGCGGCATCTTCGACCT
>JAVFAT010000197.1:0-3933 GCA_034002385.1 Azospira sp.
CGTGGGCTGTGTATGCTCGGACTTGTCGTCTCGGTTGACAGAACTTGCGTGTTCGGATCGTTCGATCGGGGGGCTTTGCCTGCCGGGCGCGGGCGCCGCCACCAGGGGCGCATTATAGCAGGCCGACAGCGCGGGTCGGGGCCGCCGGAA
This sequence comes from Azospira sp., assembly GCA_034002385.1. Lineage (GTDB taxonomy): Bacteria > Pseudomonadota > Gammaproteobacteria > Burkholderiales > Rhodocyclaceae > Proximibacter. Next base: position 151 of record JAVFAT010000197.1, read on the forward strand.
CGCGGCCGGAGGGCGTCCGGCCGGGTTGTCGGCGCCTGCCGGGGAGCGCGCGGCCGGCTGCCGGCGCGGCTCCGGCGATGCCTGTCCGGCCTCTGTTCAGCCCCGGCGGGTGTTGCTCACTTTTCCGGTTCGGCTCGCGGCAGTCGGGCCGGATCCCTTTCCGGATTCTGCGAGTCGCGCATCGCGCGCTCCATCAGGAAGGCGCTGTGCTCCTGCTTCGGCAGTTTGCCGAGCCAGCGCGAGAAGGCCATGCGGTGATCGCCGCTGGTGTCGAGGGCCGGCGACAGGAAGAAGAAGCCGATCATCGAGCGCGCGGCCGGATCGTAGAGCAGGTAGAAACGCTCGTCGTCGCAGCCGGTGTCGGGATTGCAGGCCGAGGTGAGGAACAGGCGCTGGCCGGCGATCTCGACCGCCTCCGTCGGGAAACCGACCGAGAGGCGTTCCGTCCACTCCGGCAGATCCTGCCCCTTGATGATCGCGCGATAGGTGCTGGTGAAGGTCTGGTCGCTCTTGAGCAGTTTCGACGGCGGCAGGCCGACGAGAGCTTCGGCGCTGGCTGCGGCGGCCGGCACGAGAGCGACGGCGGAGACGGCAAAGAGGACGGTGGAAAGAAGGCTGCGGATTTTCATCGTTCAAACTCCCTGTTTCAGACTGGCCTGGATGAAATCGTCGAGGTCGCCGTCGAGCACGGCCTGGGTGTTCCCGACTTCGTAATTGGTGCGCAGATCCTTGATCCGCGACTGGTCGAGCACGTAGCTGCGGATCTGGTGGCCCCAGCCGATGTCGGACTTGGCGTCTTCCAGCCGCTGCTGCTCGCTCTGCTGCTTCCTCAGCTCAAGCTCGTAGAGGCGGGCGCGCAGCATTTTCCATGCCTCGTCGCGGTTGCGGTGCTGCGAGCGGTCGTTCTGGCACTGCACGACGATGCCGGTCGGGGTGTGCGTCAGGCGCACCGCCGAGTCGGTCTTGTTGATGTGCTGGCCGCCGGCGCCGGAGGCGCGGTAGGTGTCGGTGCGCACGTCGGCCGGGTTGATGTCGATCTCGATCGAGTCGTCGACTTCCGGGTAGACGAAGACGCTGGTAAACGAGGTGTGCCGGCGCGCGTTCGAGTCGAACGGGCTCTTGCGCACCAGGCGGTGAATGCCGGTTTCGGTGCGCAGGTGGCCGTAGGCGTGGTCGCCGTCGATGCGCACCGTTGCGCTCTTCAGGCCGGCGACGTCGCCTTCCGACTCTTCCAGCACTTCCACCGTGAAGCCCTTGCGCTCGCAGTAGCGCAGGTACATGCGCAAGAGCATCGAGGCCCAGTCCTGCGCCTCGGTGCCGCCGGCGCCGGCCTGGATTTCCAGGAAGCAGGGGTTGGGGTCCTGCGGGTTGCTGAACATGCGGCGGAATTCGAGGCCGGCGACCTTCTTCTCGATCTCGGCCACATCGGCTTCGACGGCAAGCAGGGTGTCGTCGTCGCCTTCTTCCTTGCCCATGTCGAACAACTCGCGGCAGTCCTTGAGGCCGGCGGCGACTTCCTCCAGCACCAGCACCACGTCTTCCAGCGCCTTCTTTTCGCGGCCCAGTTCCTGGGCGCGCTTCGCGTCATCCCAGATCTTCGGGTCTTCGAGTTCCTTGTTGAGGAGGGTCAGGCGTTCGCGCTTGTGATCGTAGTCAAAGATACCTCCGAAGCGCGTCGCCGCGTTCGGCGAGGTCGTCGATCCGGTTGGCGATCGCGTTGATCTGTTCTGCGTCCATGGTCGGGGGTTCCTCGTGAATGCCGGTGGGGCGCCCGGTATCGGCCGGGCGGAAAGGCGCGGATTATACCGCGCTCCGGGCCGCAGCCCGGCCGATGAGAGGAACGATGAGAGGAACGATGAGAGCAACGATGAAGGGGACGATGCGACTCAGAGGGTTTGCAGATGTTCGACCAGCAGTTGCACGCGCTGCACACCCTGGTATTCGTTCACGTCGAGCCGGTAGGCGGCGTGTACTTCATCGCCCGGTGCCTCGGTGAAGTTGAACTGGATGGCATCCAGGCGCACTTCGCCGAGGCGCAGGCGCAGCTTGAGGTGCTTCTCCTTGAGCACGCGCTGCTGCTCGACGGCGAACTGCCCCTCGAACAGCGGCGGCGGAAAGCCCTGGCCCCAGACCTCGTTTTCCAGCAGGCGCGCGGTTTCCAGCGAGAAATAGCCGGATTCGAGCGTGCCGTCGGTGTGCAGGGTGCGGGTCAGGTCATCCTCGGCGAGCAGCTCGCCGGCAACCGCCGCGAAGAGTTCACGGAAGCGCGCGAAGTCGGCTTCGTCGATGGTGACGCCGGCCGCCGCCGCGTGGCCGCCGAATTTCTTGAGCAGGCCCGGTGCGCGCTTGGAGACGAGGTCGAGCGCATCGCGCAGGTGCAGGCCGGGGATCGAGCGGCCGGAGCCGCGCAGCTGGCCGCTGCCGTCGTCGGTTGTCTCGTCGGCGCGGGCGAAGGCGAACACCGGGCGGTGCAGCTTTTCCTTGATGCGTGAGGCGACGATGCCGACCACGCCCTGGTGCCAGTCCGGGTCGAACAGCGCGATGCCGGCGGCGGGTGATGAATCGGCGGCGTCGACATCCGCCAGCGCGGCCAGTGCCTGCTTCTGCGCCTGCTCTTGTGCCTTTTCCATCATTCCGGCCTCGATCTCGCGCCGTTCCTTGTTCAGCGCGTCGAGTTGCTGCGCGATGTTGAGCGCGCGCGCCGGATCGTCGGTGATGAGGCACTCGATGCCGAGCGACATGTCGGCCAGCCGGCCGGCGGCGTTGAGGCGCGGGCCAAGCATGAAGCCCAGGTCGAAGGTGGTGGCCCTGGCCGGGTCGCGGCCGGCGGCGCGAAAGAGGGCGGCGAGGCCCGGCGTCAGCTTGCCTTCGCGCATCCGCTTCAGCCCCTGGCTGACGAGGATGCGGTTGTTGCGGTCAAGCTTGACGACGTCGGCGACGGTGCCGAGCGCGACCAGATCGAGCAATGTCGCCAGGTTGAACTCGGGGCGGCCGTTTTCCGGCGCGAACCAGCCGCGTGCGCGCAGTTCGGCGCGCAGCGCCAGCATCACGTAGAACATGACGCCGACGCCGGCGATGCACTTCGATTCGAAGCCGCAGCCCGGCTGGTTCGGGTTCACGATGCACTCGGCCTCCGGCAGCGTCTCGCCGGGCAGGTGGTGGTCGGTGACCAGCACGGCGATGCCCAGCTCGTGCGCGCGCGCCACGCCCTCGACGCTGGCGATGCCGTTGTCGACGGTGACGATGAGGTCCGGCGACATCGTCGCGGCAAGATCGACCACCGACGGTGACAGGCCGTAGCCATGCACGAAGCGGTCGGGAACGAGGTAGCCGATTTCGGCGGCGGTGCCTTCGGCCATCGCGCGCAGTGCGCGCAGTCCGACGGCGCAGGCGGTGGCGCCGTCGCAGTCGTAGTCGGCGACGATCAGGATGCGTGCTTCGGCCTCCAGCGCGTCGGCGAGCAATGCCGCCGCCTCGGCGGCGCGGGTGAGCGTTGCCGGCGGCAGCAGCGATTTCAGGTCGTAGGCGAGTTCGTCGGCGCGTTCGACGCCGCGCGCGGCGTAAATGCGGGCGAGCAGCGGGTGCAGACCCTGCTGTTCGAGCTGCCAGCTGCGGCGCGGCGGCACGTTGCGGGGGAGGATGCGCGTCATGCCCGGCTTCGCTCGTCGGCGGCTGCGGCCAGCGAATGTGCCAGCGCTTGCAAGGGCTGCCGGCGCTTCCAGAATTTCCACAGATCGCCGCGTTCGACCTGCCAGCCGGGTTCGCCGTAGATCGTGCTGGCGC
>JAVFAT010000198.1:0-3908 GCA_034002385.1 Azospira sp.
GCGCCGGGCACGTGGATCATGCGCACGAGGCGGCCGTCGCAGGGCATGTGGATGCGGTGGTAATCGCGCGGGCTGAGGTAGATCGTGGCAAGCTGCCGTTTTCGAAGCGGGCGGCGAGTTCGCGGTCGCCGCCGACGAGCGCCGTCGTCGAGTAGCGGTGTTTTTTGGCCTGGAAAATCTGGTCGCGCTCGATGGCACCGAACTGGCTGATGGCGCCATCCACCGGGCAGATGAAATCGGCCGCCGCCAGTGGGCGCGCGCCGGCTTTCAGGGGCCGCGTGAAGAATTCGTTGAAGCTCCTGTAGGCACTTGCGTCCGGTTCCGCGGCCTCGCTCATGTTCACGCCATAGCGTCTGGCGAACCAGCGGATGCCGGCGGTGGTCAGCGCTCCCGCCTCGGCGCTGGCAAAACGGCCGGCGAGCGAGGTAAGCGCCTGTTTGGGCAGAAGGTATTGGGGGATGACGGCGAGACGGTCGGACACGATGGCGGCAAGTCGGATGATGGCCGGCGATTATACCGGCTGCGCCTGCCGCTCATTGCCGCGCTTTCCTTCGTCTTGTCGCGGCTGCCGGCCTTTCGATGAAGGCGCCCTGTGCCGGCGGGCAGACGATGGAGCGATGCGTGACAGGATGACGGAGTCGCAGTTTCCCCCCGGCTTGCTGGTAACATCGCGGCTCGCCTTTTCGGGTGGCCCGTTCCGTCATTACCGGCCCGCTGCTTGCGCATCGATGAATCCTGCTGAATCCGCCGTCAACGCTCTGCCATCCTCCGCCGTTCCCTGGTATGTCCAGTGCGTTCGCCGCATCCCTCCTGTCTTGTGGCTGAAGGCGCTCGGCACGACGGCTTTCGTCACGCTCTTCTTTCAGGTGTATCTGTACGTGCTGCGCAACCCGGGCGGCACGGTGACGACGATGCCGCTGACGGTGTTCGACGAGTGGGTCGGCTTTCACCCTGAAACCTTCTGGCTGTACGCCTCGCTCTGGTTCTATACCTCGCTGCCGGTGGCCTTCCTCCGCTCCCTGCGCGAACTGCTCGGCTACGGCGCGGCAATCTTCCTCGTCTGCGCCATCGGCATCGCGGTCTTCATCTTCCATCCAACGGCGGTGCCGGTTTTCGATATCGACTGGGGGCAGTATCCCGGCTTCGCCATCCTCAAGGGCATCGACGCTCCCGGCAACGCCTTCCCGTCGCTGCATGTGGCAACGGCGGTCTTTTCGGCGATCTGGCTCGACCGGCAACTGGCCGAAACCGGTGCCGGGCGGGGCGTGCGCGGCTTCAATGCGCTGTGGTGCGCCGGCATCGTCCATTCGACGATGGCGACCCGGCAGCATGTCTTCCTCGACGTGGCCGGCGGGCTGGTGCTCGGCGCCGTGCTCGGCTGGCTGTCGCTGCGCCTGGTGCCGGTCTGGGCCGGCGTCGTCAAGCGAAAGTAAGCTCCGGACAAAGCGCAAGTCTGGCCGGTGAGCATGGGGGCTGGCGGGACGGCCTGGCTGGATAAGTGCTGGAGAAACGCTCCGGAGAAACCGGCCGAAGAAGCTGGCCGAAGAAGCGGGCCGGAGAAGCGCGGCAGGAAGCGTGGCGCCAATCGAAGCGGCGGAAACCGGGGCGCGGGGCAGAAGCCCGCTGTCCGTTCAGGCGAGCAGCAGGAATACCGTCGGCCGGCGGTCAAGTTCGGGGGGCGGCTGCTTCTTCCATTCGCCGATGTGCCGTGTCGCTATCGCCTCGCTGGAAAGGCCGATGTCGGTGGCGATGCATAGCCGCGTCTCGCGCGTGCAGGCACCGAGCAGGGCGTCGAACATCTGCCGGTTGCGATACGGCGTTTCGATGAAGATCTGCGTGCGCTTGTGCCGGCGCGATTCGGCTTCGAGTTCCTTCAGCCGCTGTGCGCGCTCGTTCTCCTTCGCCGGCAGATAGCCGTGGAAGGCGAAATGCTGGCCGGAGAGGCCGGAAGCCATCAGCGCCAGCAGGATCGACGACGGGCCGACCAGCGGCACGACGCGGATGCCTTCGCGCTGCGCCAGCGCGACAAGTTCCGCACCGGGGTCGGCGATGGCCGGGCAGCCGGCTTCGGAAACCAGCCCGAGATCGTGGCCTTCGCGGAGCGGCGCGAGCAGCGCGGCGAGTTCGTTGCTGCGCGTGTGTTCGTTCAGTTCGGCGATGGCAATCTGCTGCAAGGGCAGGGGATGTCCGGCCGCCTTGAGGAAGGCGCGCGCCGATTTGGCGTTTTCGGCCACGAAGCGGGCGAGGCTGCGCGTGCGTTCGAGCACCGGCGCCGGCAGCACCTCGGCCGGCCCGGCAGGGCCGAGCGGTACCGGAATCAGGTAAAGGGTTCCGGTGCTCACGACCGGGTGCCCGGGAAAGCGTGCGTCGGTAAGTTGCCGGTTTCGGCGATGCAGTGCCGCGCGCCGGGATGCGCTGCTCCCGCTTCCGGAGAGCGATGGGCAATCCTTGCGGGGGATGGTGCCGGGGCGTTCACAGGACGGCGACCTTTTCTTCGCGCAGCAGGTCGCAGAGTGCGATCAGCGGCAGGCCGACCAGCGCGTTCGGATCGTCGCCCTGGATGCGGGCGATGACGGCGATGCCCAGGCCCTCGGACTTGGCCGAACCGGCGCAGTTGTAAGGCTGCTCGCGGCGCAGGTAGTTCTCGATTTCGGCATCCGTCAGGTTGCGGAAGGTGACCAGCGTCGAGACGCCGCGCACGTGCGCGGTGCCGGAAGCCGCGTTGTACAGGCAGAGGCCGGTGAAGAAGTCGACGCTGCGGCCGCGCATCGTGCGCAGTTGTTCGACCGCGCGCTCGTGCGTGCCGGGCTTGCCGTGGATGCGGCCGTCGAGCACGGCGACCTGGTCGCTGCCGATGATCAGGGCGTCCGGATGGGCGGCGGCGACGGCCCGCGCCTTGGCTTCGGAAAGCCGGAGCGCCGTTGCTTCCGGCGCTTCGCCGGGTAGCGGCGTCTCGTCTACGTCGGGCGCGGCGGTGACGAAGGGAAGGCCGAGGCGGGCGAGCAGTTCGCGGCGAAAAGGCGAGGTCGAGGCGAGGACGAGCATGACGGAAAGACGGGGCTGGACAGGCAGGAGGCAGGGGGAGCGGTCGGGAGGTAGCCGGAAAATGATTCCGGGAACGTGCTGAGGAAGCGGAAAAACTACAGCGGCCAAGTACGTGCTTTTTCTGGAAAAACGACGCAGGCAGGCTTTGACTTGGCAAGTCGAAAATAATATCATGCGCGCCTTATGTCGCAACAGATTGTGATTGACAGTCTGTCGTTTGCGCGGGAAGGGCGTTCGCTGCAAGGCGAATTGCCGGTTTCCGGGCTGGAACGCTTGCACGACATGCTGGCGGAAATCGCCGGCACCGTCGCCTTTCGCCTCAACGGGCAGATGGGCCGTCGGGGCGAGCACCGGCTGGCGCTGGAAGTGGTCGGGGAACTCCCGCTCGTCTGCCAGCGTTGCCTGGGCCGGTTCGACCACCCGCTGTCGATCGTCAGCACGCTGGAACTGGTCGCCGATGAGGCCGATCTGGATCAGGACGAGCTTGAGGATGACAGCCGGGATTTCCTGGTTGCGCAAAAGGAACTGGACGTTGCAGCGCTGATCGAGGACGAGATCATCCTCGCCCTGCCGGTGGCGCCGCGACATGAAGATTGCACGCTGCCCGGTGGCAGTGCGTGCGGAACCAAGGTGTCGCCTTTTTCGGCGCTCTCGGCGCTCAGGAGCAAGGCGCCCTGACTCGTTTTTAGGAGTGTGTTATGGCCGTTCAACAGAACAAGAAGTCCCCGTCGAAGCGCGGTATGCATCGCGCCCACGATTCCCTGAACACCGCGCCGCTGGCCGTCGAGCCGACCACCGGCGAGACGCACCTGCGTCTCCACGTCAGCCCGTCGGGCTTCTACCGTGGCAAGAAGGTGTTGAAG
>JAVFAT010000199.1:0-3898 GCA_034002385.1 Azospira sp.
TTCCCTACACCAGCATCGTCGAGCAGACGGCGGATGTCTTCGCCCGGATCGTCGGCGCGGAAAACCTCGTCGAGCACCACAGCCAGGCCGAGGCCGACGACAACAAGGAAACCTCCCGTTCCCGGCTGGCCTGCGAGAACTGGGACGCGCCGCTCATCGTCACCACCAACGTGCAGTTGTTCGAATCCCTCTTCGCCGCCAAGACCTCCCGCTGCCGCAAGCTGCATAACCTCGCCAACAGCGTGATCGTCCTCGACGAGGCGCAATGCCTGCCGCCGGAATTCCTGCAACCCATCCTCGACGTGCTGAATCTGCTGACCCGCCACTACGGCGTCAGCGTCGTGCTCTGCACCGCCACCCAGCCGGCCCTGGCCAGCCGCAGCTATTTCGACGCCGCGAAAAACCGGCGTGGGCTGGATGCCGTGCGCGAAATCGTCGCCGATCCGCCCGAGCTTTATCGGCGGCTGAAGCGGGTGGACGTCCAACTGCCTGATTGGGAGAAGCGCTCAAGCTGGGAAGAGATCGCCGCCCAACTGGCCGGCGAGGATTGTGTGCTCGCCATCGTCAGCACGCGCGGTGACGCCCGCAAGCTGTGGCAGCTATTGCCCAAGGACACCCTGCATCTTTCCGCCCTGATGTGCGGCGCGCACCGGGCCGAGGTGATCGCGGCAATCAAGCAAAGGCTGGCGGACAAACGCGCAGGGCGCGACCAGCAGCCCCTGCGGGTGATCAGCACCAGCCTCGTCGAAGCCGGCGTCGACGTCAGTTTCCCCGTCGTCTATCGCGCCTTCGCCGGGCTGGATTCCATCGCCCAGGCCGCCGGCCGCTGCAACCGCGAAGGCGAACAGGAGCGCGGCCGCGTCGTCGTCTTCCAGCCGCCGCAGCCGGCGCCGCCCGGCCATCAGCGCCTCGCCACGGACGCCTGCCTCGACGTGCTGCGCAACTGGCCGGGCGACCCGCTGGCCCTCGAACTCTTCGAACCCTATTTCGACCGGCTGTATTACGGCATCGATCTCGACAAAAAAGGCATCGTCCGCGACCTGACGCCGGGGAACGGACTCGAAATCCAGTTCCGCACCGCCGCCGACAACTTCCGCCTGATCGACGACGAAGACCAGGCCACGGTTTTCGTGCGCCATGCCGGCTATCCGGGCATTGATGCCCTGCTCGGCAAGCTGGAAGCAGGCGGCCCCGAGCGCTGGCTGATGCGCAAGCTGCAACGCTGCGCCGTGACGGTCAAGAAGCGGATCGTCGACCGCATGGCGATGATCGGCGATGTCCGTGAAGTGCAGCCGGGGTGTTTTGTGCAACAGAACGATTTGCTTTACGACCCGGTGCTGGGCCTGCGTGATGATGAAAACGCCGTCCTGCCAGCGCCGACTTTGGTGATTTGATCGAGGAGGAGCAATGTCTTTGGCAACCTACTGCCTTGAAGTCTCCGGCGACTTCGCCTGCTTCACGCGGCCGGAAATGAAGGTCGAGCGCGTCTCCTATGACGTCATGACGCCCTCCGCCGCTCGTGCCGTCTTTGAGGCCATCTTCTGGAAACCGGCGGTGCGCTGGCGAATACGGCGCATCGAGGTGTTGAAGCCGATCCGCTGGATCAACCTGCGACGCAACGAGGTCGGCGCGGTGGTGTCGGTGCGCAACGTGCAGACGGCGATGAACGGCGGCGATAGCGTCCTGGCCCTGAACGTCGAGGACGAACGCCAGCAGCGCGCCGGCCTGTTCCTGCGCGACGTGGCCTACCGTATCCATGCCGACCTGGACATCCGACCAGACCGACTCGACCAAAGCCCGCCGGCCAAGTATCGCGCCATGTTCGAACGCCGGGCCGAGGCCGGCCAGTGTGTAAACCAGCCCTATCTCGGCTGCCGCGAATTCGCCGCCCATTTCCGCTACGTCGCCGACCCGGCCGCCGAAGCCCCGGCCATCGCCGAAACCCGCGACCTCGGCTGGATGCTGCACGACCTCGATTTTTCCAATGCTGCCGACCCGCAGCCGCATTTCTTCCGCGCTCAATTGGCAGCCGGCGTAATCGAGGTGCCGGCCTTCGACGGCGAGGAGTCGCGGCAATGATCCTGCAAGCCCTCAATGGCTACTACCAGCGCAAGGCCGCCGATCCCGATCCGGCAAAACGTCTGCCCGCCTTCGGCCTGGAAGAAAAGGAAATTCCCTTCGTCCTGCAAATCGACGCCGCCGGCCGCTGGCTGCCGCCGATCCAGGACAAGCGCCGCAAGGAAGGCAAGAAACTGCTCGGCCAGCGTTACCTTGTGCCCCAGTCGGTGAAGCGCGCCTCCGGCGTCGCGGCGAACCTGCTGTGGGATACGGCCGAATACGTGTTGGGCGTCGACACCCGGGGCAAACCCGAGCGGGTGGCCGAGCAGCACGCCGCCTTCCGGGCGCGCATCGATGCCCTGCCCGAGCCGGCGGCCTCCTTGCCGGGCGTGGTGGCGGCGCGCCGGTTTCTCGACGCCATCGACCTTGCTGCCTTGGCGGCCGATCCGCTCTGGCCGGAGATTCTGGAAACCAACCCGGTGTTGGGCCTCCAGTTGCAGGGCGAGATCGAGTTGGTCTGCCAGCACCCGGCGATTGCCCTGGCCGCCGCCGCTAGCGCCGACGGGGCCGACGCCGAAACGACCTTCTGCCTCGTCAGCGGCCATTCCGCGCCGCCCGAGCGGCTGCACACCGCGATCAAGGGCGTCTGGGGCGCGCAGTCCTCGGGGGCCAACGTCGTCTCCTTCAATCTCGACGCCTTCAATTCCTACGGCAAGCGCCAGGGCGCCAATGCGCCCGTCGGCAAGCCCGCCGCCTTCGCCTACACCACCGCGCTCAACCACCTGCTCGGCCGCGACTCGCGCCAGCGCGTGCAGGTCGGCGATGCCTCCACGGTATTCTGGGCCGAGCGGCCGAGCGATTTCGAAACCCTGGTGCCCGACCTCTTCGGCGAGCCGCCGAAGGACGATCCGGACCGGGGCACGCGGGCGCTGGACACGCTCTACCGTTCGATCCACAGCGGCCACTTCGTCAGCGACGACGACGGCACACGCTGCCATGTGCTGGGCCTCGCGCCCAATGCCGCCCGCATCGCCGTGCGTTTCTGGCAGACCGGCACAGCAGCGGAACTGGGCGCGCGCCTGCGGCGTCACTTCGACGATCTCGACGTGGTACACGGCCCCAACGATCCGCGCCATTTGTCGCTGTTCCGCCTGCTCACCGGGATCGCCGTGCAAGGCAAAGCCGACAACATCCCGCCTCGCCTGGGCGGCGACGTCATCCGCACCGTGCTGACCGGCGAGGATGTGGCCTATCCCGCCGCGCTGCTCAACGGAGCCGTCGCCCGCAGCCGCGCCGAACAGCGGGTGAGCTTCACGCGTGCCGCCGCGATCAAGGCCTGCCTGAACCGCGCCATCCGTATTGCCAACCGCCATTCACCATCCACCCCCGAGAAGGAGTTTTCGCCCATGCTCGACACCGCCCATCCCAGCCCGGCCTACCGTCTCGGCCGGCTGTTTGCTGTACTGGAAAAAATCCAGGAAGAAGCCAGCCCCGGCCTCAACGCCACGATACGCGACCGCTATTACGGCGCCGCGTCCTCCACGCCGGTGGCCGTGTTCACCACGCTGTTGCGATTGAAGAACCACCATCTGGGAAAGCTCTCGCCGGGTCGCCGCATGTATTTCGAGCGTTTGATCGGCGAAATCATGAGCGGCCTTGACGACTTCCCGCGTCAGTTGCCGCTTCCTGAACAAGGCCGTTTCGCGCTCGGTTACTACCACCAGCGCCAGGACTTCTACACACCGAAAACCACGTCCGAATCTTCCGAGGAGAAATGACATGAGCCTGAACCACCGCTACGATTTCGTGCTGCTGTTCGACGTGAAAGACGGCAACCCCA
>JAVFAT010000200.1:0-3884 GCA_034002385.1 Azospira sp.
CGTGCAGTGCCGCGCCGAGGCCGGCGCCTGACGGAGCGTGCGTTCCTGCCAGCCGGGCAGCGCGACGATCGCGTCGACGGCAGCGACCAGTTCGGCCATGTGCTGCAAGTGCCGGCGGCCGACGAAGACCACCGAATCGGAAAAAAGATGCGGCCGCGTCGCAAAGATCTCGCGGTAAAGGCCGTCCGGGCCGAGCGCCGCTTCCAGCGCCGCATGGTCGAGCGTGACACAGGCGCAGTCGCGGTTGAGCGCCTCGGCGACCGATTTGCAATCGGACAAGACGCTTGTCGAGTCGCCTTCCCCAAGGGAGGGCGCCCCCCCTGCGGGCGGCCGGGCGGGGGCGCTTGTCGAACCACCCTCCTGTCGCTGCGCGCCCCCCTCCCCAAGGGAGGGCGCACCCCCTACGGGCGGCCGGGCGGAGGCGCTCATGCCTCCCCCGCCGCGAAGAAGTCGATCACCTCGGACAGTTCGCGCGTCCGTTTCATCGGCGGCAGGCTGCGCCAGACGCGCTTGCCGTAGGGTTTGGTGATCAGGCGCGGGTCGCAGATCATCAGCACGCCGCGGTCGCTCTCGTCGCGGATCAGCCGGCCGGCACCCTGCTTGACGTTGATCACCGCGCGCGGCAACTGGTATTCCATGAAGGCGTTGCGACCCTCGCGGTTCATCCGTTCGATGCGCGCCGAGAGTACCGGGTCGTCCGGTGGCGCGAACGGCAGCTTGTCGATGACCACGAGCGACAGCGCCTCGCCGCGCACGTCGACACCCTCCCAGAAGCTCTGGCTGCCGACCAGGATGGCGTTGCCGAGCCGACGGAAGCGTTCCAGCAGCTCGTTCTTGCTGCCCTCGCCCTGCAAGAGCAGCGGGTAATCCAGCCCCTCGCGTTCGAGGAAATCCTGCAGCAACTCATGCATCCGGCGCATCGCCCGGAGCGAGGTGCACAGGAAGAAGGCGCGACCGCCACTTGCCTTGAGCACCGGGAAGGCGGCCTTCGCCACGGCCTCGGCGAAGCCCGGACTGTTCGGCTCCGGCAGGCCTTGCGGCGCGTAGAGCACGGCCTGCGTGCCGTAATCGAAAGGGCTGTCCCAGCACGCCGATTCGGCGTCGACGAGGCCCATTTCGGCGCAGTAGTGGCCGAAGTCCTTCTGCACGGCGAGCGTCGCCGAGGTGAAGATCCAGGCGCGCGGGTGGCCGCTCATCTGCTTCCTGAAAATGCCGCCGATGGCCAGCGGCGTCGCGTTGAGCTGCAAGGAATACGTCGTTGCCTCACCCCAGCGCACGCTGCCGGGGTCTTCACAACCGCCGTCAGCGTCGACGGCAACGCCGCCGGCTCTTGCGGCGCTCCCCCGGGCTGCGTCCGGTTTTCCGCCTGTGTTCGCGCCATCGCCTGCTTCCGCTCCCTCGCCGGCGCGCCAGCGGCGGAAACCGGCGAGCAGTTCGAGGCTCCGTTGCCAGCAGTTTTCCAGCCCTTCCGAGCGTTCCGCCTGCGTTTCCAGGATCGCCGAAAAATGTTCGAGCGTGTTGATCAGCCCGGCCAGCAGGTTGTCGAAGCCCGGCCGCGCCATGAGCTGCGGCAGCGCGTAGCGCGCAGGCTCGACGGCCAGCGTCAGACGCAGATCCTTCGCCGCCTTTTCCAGGTTCGCGCAGGCTGGCGGCAGGTCGAGGCAGTCGCGCGCCGAGGCCAGCGACTCGACCTTGGTATCGCGCGCGAGGTCGACGACCTGCGCCGTCGACACGCTGTCGCCGAAGAACAGGCTGGCGGTTTCCGGCAACTGGTGCGCCTCGTCGAAGATCACCGCGTTGCACGCCGGCAGCAGCTCGGCCATGCCTTCATCCTTGAGCATGACGTCAGCGAAGAAGAGATGGTGATTGACGACGACGACGTCGGCTTCCAGCGCCTCGCGGCGCGCGGCGAGGACGAAGCATTCCTTGTGGTTCGGGCAGTCCTGGCCGAGGCAGTTCTCGCGCGTCGAGGTGACCATGCCCCATACCGGCGAGCTCTCCGGCACATCGTTGCATTCGCCCTTGTCGCCGCTCCGCGTCGTCTTCGCAAAGCGGGCGATGGCGCGCGCGTGGCCAGCGTCTTCCTTGGCCAGGAAACGGCCGTCGGTGAGCGCGCGGGCGAGATGGTAATGGCAGACGTAGTTGGCGCGTCCCTTGAGCAGCGCGATCTTCACCGGCGCCTTCAGTGCATCGCGCACGGTCGGCAGGTCGCGGTTGAAGAGCTGATCCTGCAGGGTCTTGGTGCCTGTGGAGACGATGACCTTGCCGCCGGAGCGCAGCGCCGGCACCAGATAGGCGTAGGTCTTGCCGGTGCCGGTGCCGGCCTCGGCGACGAGCACGCGGTTCTCCGCGATTGCCGCCGCGACGCGCTCGGCCATCTCCAGTTGCTGACTGCGCGTGCGATAGCCGGGAATGCTCCGCGCCAGCGGCCCGGCGAGAGAAAAGACATCGGAAAGCGGCGAAGACATGCGGGATCGGAAGCGGGTCGGAGCGTCGGGGCGAGGGAGCGGAGGAACGTCAGCGCCTGAAGCCGGAAAGGCGAGGACGCATCCTACCAGAAGGGCGGCAGCGGGGCGTCATGAGCCGCCTCGTCCCTTGCAGTTTAGGCCGCGCGCGCGGGGCGTCGGAGCGAATGATGCCGGCGTGGCGGCGTTCAGGCCGACAGGCCGCGGTCAAGATCGGCTGCGAGGTCGGCGACCGCTTCGAGGCCGACGGCGACGCGCAGGAGGCCCTCGCCGATGCCGGCGGCGGCGCGCGCCTCGGGCGAAATGCGGCCGTGCGTGGTCGAGGCCGGATGCGTCAGCGTCGTTTTCACGTCGCCGAGGTTGGCGGTGATCGACAGCAGCCGGCACGAATCGACGACGCGCCAGGCTTCGGCACGGCTGCCCTTGACCTCGAAGGAGACGATGGCGCCGCCGCCCGTCTGCTGGCGCATCGCCAGCGCGTGCTGGGGGTGCGAGGCCAAGCCGGGGTAAAAGACGCGTGCCACCTGCGGATGCGCTTCCAGCCACTTTGCCAGTTCGAGCGCCTTCGCCGATTGCGCCTGCATCCGGATCGGCAGCGTCTCGATGCCCTTCAGCAGAACCCAGGCATTGAAAGCCGAGAGCGTCGGGCCGGCGGTGCGCAGGAACTTGAACACTTCGTCGGTGTACTTCCTCGGGCCGACGACGGCACCGCCAAGGACGCGGCCCTGACCGTCGAGGTATTTGGTCGCCGAGTGCACGACGAGGTCGGCGCCCAGATCCAGCGGACGCTGCAAGATCGGCGTACAGAAGCAGTTGTCGACGGCGACGAGGATGCCTTTTGCGTGCGCGATTTCGGCAAGCGCCGCGATGTCGGCGATCTCGGTGAGCGGGTTCGACGGCGTCTCCAGGAAGAACAGCCGGGTATTCGGCCGGATCGCTGCTTCCCACGCGCCGGTGTCGGTCTGCGGCACGCAGGTGGTCTCGATGCCGAAGCGCGACAGGATGTTGTTGAACAGTTGCAGCGTCGCGCCGAACAGGCTGTTCGAGGCGACGATATGGTCGCCGGCCTTGAGGTGCGCCATGACCAGCGAGAGGATTGCCGACATGCCGCTGGCCGTGGCCACCGCCGCGATTTCGTCGCCGGCGGCGGAAATGCCCGCGCCTTCGAGCACCGCCAGGCGTTCCTGGAAGGCGGCCACCGTCGGGTTGGTGAAGCGCGAGTAGACACAGCCCTCCTCCTCGCCGGAGAAGCGGGCGGCGGCCTGCGCCGCGTCGTCGAAGACGAAGCTGGAGGTGAGGTACATCGCCTCCGAGTGCTCGTTGAACTGGGTGCGCGCGGTACCGGCGCGCACGGCCAGCGTCTCCGGCAGATAGCCTGCGGTGCCGGCTTCGTCGCTGCGTGCGCGCATGGGAGTTCGG